>JACQVT010000467.1 GCA_016209665.1 Planctomycetota bacterium
GCTGGGGGCCGCCCGCCGGAGGACGGGGGCCGCGCGGCGTCGGTGGGCGAATGGGGTCGGGCTTCGCGAAACCGACGATCTTCGGGCCCCGCATCTGCACCGGTGCGGGGACGTTCTGCGGCCCGGCGGGCTTGACCGGCTCGCGCCGGCCCTCGGGCGCCCTGGCGGCCGGAGCCAACTCCTGTTCCTTGCGAGGCGGCTCCGCGGGTTCTGCGGGTGCCGCCGGGGCTGTCGGCCTGGCCGCGGGCGCTCCGCGCTTGGGGGCCGGAGGCCTTCCGGGAGCGGCCGTGGGGACGGCAACCTCCGCGGGCACAGCAGCAGCGGCAGGGGCCTCAACTCCTACTGCTTCGGTGCCGGCGAGGGTCGGCGGGGCCGCGGTCTCCACCGCGGTCGCGGGAACCTCAAGCGTCCCGAGGCCCTCGGTTGCGGGCGATGGCTCGGCCTTGCCGGGTTCGTCCTCGGCGACCGCGGTCGCCGTCTCGCCGCCGGCCTCCGTCTCGGCCGGTGCTTTGGCCGCCTTCCTCCGCGTCCGTCGGACCCGTACCTTCGTCAGATCGACGGGAGCGGAATCTTCGACCGATGTCTTGTGCTGTCCGTCGCTGAACCACTCCCGGATGGTTTCCCCCAGGCCGGCCGAGACCGTGGACATGTGATTGGTGATACCCTCGACGCTCTCGCTCGCGCATTTGTCGAGGATCGCCTTGCTGGTCACGCCCAGCTCTTTGCTCAGTGTGTGAACCCGCAGTTTGTCCGCCAAACCAGACCTCCATGGCCTGCAGCGCCGTCACCAACCCCGCGCCGGGTGCCGCACTTGCCCGCGCGGATCCAGGCCGTCACCCCCGCCCATCCTCGGCTGCGCCGGCCTCAACCTGCTCCGCCGCCGACGGCGGCTCGGCCGGCGGCTGTTCCGCAGGCGTCGGTGCGGCCGGGGTTTCCGCCGTCGTCTGGCCTTCGACGACCGGCTGGTCCGCTTCACCCCCGGGCAACCCACCCTCGGGCAACCCACCCTCGGGCAACCCGGCCTCGGCCGCCCGGGCGGCCGCTGCCGCGGCCTCGGCTTCCGCCAGGGCTTTGGCCTTCTCCGCCGCCGCTTTCGCCGCCTCGGCCTCCGCCGCCAGCTTCTTGCCCTCGACGGTGCCGATCTCGATCACTTTCTTGGCTGTCTCCTCGGGTAGTCCGACGTCCTTGACCAAAGGCTCGACGCCGATCTCCTCGAGGTCCATCAGCGACACGATGCCCAGGGCCATCATCTTGTCGATCTTTTCGCTGTCGACGCCCTCGATGCTCGACAGCACCTTCTCCATCGCGTCGAGGTTCCGGTTGTATTCCGCCGGCGTGAGGATATCGATGTCCCACCCGGTCAGGCGGGCGGCCAGGCGCACGTTCTGCCCGCGCTTCCCGATCGCCAGCGATAGTTGGGCCTCGGGCACGACCACGGTGGCCCGGCCCAGCTCGAAGCACAGCGCCGTCTCGGCCACCTCCGCCGGCTTGAGGGCGTTGCCGATCAGAATCTGCGACGACTCGTTCCAGCGCACGATGTCGATCTTCTCGCCGCCCAGCTCGACGACGATGTTCTTGATCCGGCTGCCCCGCACGCCCACGCAGGCCCCCACCGCGTCGACCTTCGTATCGATCGACGAAACGGCGATCTTCGTGCGGTAGCCGGCCTCGCGGGCCAAGGCCTTGATCTCGATGATCCGCTCGGCGACCTCGGGCACCTCCAGCTCGAACAGCCGCCGGATGAAGTCCGGGTGCGATCGGCTCAGCACGATCTTGACCTGCCGCGGGGCCTCGCGGACGTCCAGGATCATGGCCCGGATTCGCTCGCCCGGGTGCTGCGTCTCGCCCGGAATCTGTTCGCTCTTGGGGAGGAAGCCCTCCGCCCGGCCCAGGTTGACGATCAGGGCCCCGCCTTCGAATCGGGTTACGGTTCCCGTCACCACGGTACCCTTGCGTTCGGCGAACTCCTCGAAGATGCTGCCCCGCTCGGCCTCGCGGATTTTCTGGATCATCACCTGCTTGGCGGTCTGGGCGGGGATGCGGCCCAGGTCCCGCATGTCGATCTTGCCGCCGTTGCGCGTCGCCTCGATGTCGCCCGTCAGGCGGTCGATGGTCACCACCACTTCGTCCAACTGCCCGTACGCCTTGCGCACCGCCGAGATCATCGCCTGCTCGAGGTCGAAGAACACCGAGTCCTTCTCGATGTTCTTGTCGCGGGCGATGCTGTCCACAATGCGAACCAGTTCCGGATTCATAGGTCTTCACGCCTCTATTCATGCGGGACGCGATCGTGCGCTTCCTGTCTTCCCCGGCCCGCGTCCCTATGTCCCGCGGATTGCCGCGGCCGCGGCCGCTTGATTCGTCCGTCGGACCCGCCCGACGGCTCACCTGTCTGGTCGGTTCTCCTGTTCTCCTGTCTCCTGCCTCCTTCCCAAACAAAACGGCCGGCAGCATTCGCACCCACGCAAACGCCCCCGGCCGGGAGATCCCTGCGGGTGTAGCCCATCGTCAACGCATCGCGACCCTCCTTGCGATACGATGCCGGCGCGCCGACTGACCACCCTGCCAGTGCTGGAACCGTCTAGGCTGCACTGGCCCGGTCTCCAACGTGGGTCAGACTGACGTTCACACCTTCGTCTCCCGGCTCGAACACATGAACCTGGTCCATATTCACATGCAGCGACACCTTCATGCCGTCTTTGAGCGGCCTTCGGGCGTCCACCCGGCAGACGATCCGATCGTCGTCGGGCGTTTGGGCGACCACGTCCATTCGGTCGCCCAGCAACTCGGTCACCTGGACCGTCGCGTCCAGGACGTTTTCCTCGCCGGCAAACCGGCCATCGGCCTCGTCCGACAGGCCCTCGGGCCGGATGCCCAGGACCATCGGCTGGCCCTCGCGGCCGGCGAGGCCCGCGTGCAGCCGTTGGGGCAGCCGCAGCCGCACCGATGGGCCGCGGAAGTACAACTGCCCGTTCTCGCCCATGAGCCGGCCCGCGAGGAAGTTCATGGGCGGCGTGCCCACGAAGCCCGCGACGAACCGGTTGGCCGGCTGCTCGTAGATCGTCAGCGGCGCTGCCGCCTGCTGCACCACGCCGTCCTTCATCACCACCACGCGGTCGCCCAGGGTCATCGCCTCTTCCTGGTCGTGCGTGACGTAGAGGGTCGTCGTCGCCAGCCGGCGGTGCAGGCGCTTGAGTTCGCCCCGCATCTCGACCCGCAGCTTGGCGTCGAGGTTGCTCAGCGGCTCGTCGAACAGGAACGCCTTGGGCGTCCGGACGATCGCCCGTCCGACGGCCACCCGCTGCCGCTGTCCGCCCGACAGGGCCTTGGGCTTGCGGTCGAGCAGGTTCTCGATGGCCAGCAGCTTGGCCGTCTCGCGCACCTTCTTGTCAATTTCGGCCTTCGGCACCCGGCGAAGCTTCAGCCCGAACGCCATATTCTTGTACACCGTCATGTGCGGGTACAGGGCGTAGTTCTGAAACACCATCGCGATGTCGCGGTCCTTCGGGGGTATGTCGTTGACCACCCGATCGCCGATCCGGATCGTCCCGCTGGTGATCTCCTCCAGCCCGGCCACCATCCGCAAAGTGGTGCTTTTGCCGCAGCCGGACGGCCCGACGAGAACCACGAATTCGCGGTCGCGGATCTCCAGCGAGACGTTATCAACAGCCTTGATGTCGCCCGGGTAGACCTTGGTCACGCGATCTAACACTACCTGGGCCATATACTTACACTCCGTCGGCCGATCGCCGCCGGCGTCATCCTGAGACCATAGGAAGCGATTATAAGCCCCCCGCCGCCCCTGTCAACGCCGCCGGCCGTGCGGCGACGGGGCGGGGTGGTCCGCGTCTTCCAGACGCGGGGGAGCCGAAGCTGATACGCAGGGCAGTTGGGCACAGGAGTGAGCGGCTCCTCCGCGTCCAGGAAAGTTCCAGACCACCCTCGGCCGGAATGCTGCTGCCCCCCAACGATCAAGGACCATCCGACGGTTGGGCGAGACAGCCCCCGCGGGTAGAATGCCTGTACCATGGACGAGGCGACTATCCGACTGCACGTCGAACCCCTGGACGAAGGGGGCTACCTCGCCACCAGCCCCGACGTCCCCGGCCTGGTGGCCGAGGGCCGTAGCGTCGTCGAAGCAGTCGAGATCGCCCAGGGACTGGCCCGCAAGATCGTCGAATCCTGCCCCGACAACGGCGACCCCGTGCCGCCGGCGTTGGCGTAAGGTGATTACTGTCTGACCGGGGCAGCATCGATGCTCGAACGCTTCACCGACCGCGCTCGCAAGGTCATGGCCCTGGCCAACCAGGAGGCCCAGCGGCTCAACCACGAGTACATCGGCACCGAGCACATCCTGCTCGGCCTCGTCAAGGAGGGCTCCGGCGTCGGAGCCAATGTGCTCAAGAACCTCGGGGCGGACCTGCCCACGATCCGCAACGAAATCAAGAAGCTCGTCGGGCCCGGGCATGATCCAACCCCGATCCTCAAGCTCCCGCAGACCCCGCGGGCCAAACGCGTGCTCGAGTACGCCATCGAGGAAGCAAGGCGATTGGACCACAACTACATCGGGACCGAGCACCTGCTGCTTGGTCTGCTCCGTGAGGAAGCGAGCGTCGCCGCTCGGGTGTTAACGGGCCTGGGCGTCACGCTGGACGCCGCTCGCCAGGAGGTTTCCGGCCTTTTGGAAACGGGCGTTGAACGAACACCGCCAAGACCGCCTTGGCAACCGCCGCCGGGTCCTGGCAGCGAGTTGATCGCTCGGGCGATGGAACTGCTCGAGCAGGCGAAGGACGAAGCCGTCAATGAGGCCCACTACGAACGCGCCGCCGAGATCAGGGATGCCGCCGAGTACCTCCGGATGATGCTCGACAAGAAGCCTCGTTGAGCCGCACGAGGAGCGGAACCAACGGGCCAGCGACTGCGTACCGGCCGCAAGGTCACGATACCGCATCACGTCCGCGCAACGGCCCGCGAGACACCGCGGGGCATCTCGTGGGAGGCCCAGATCGACGTGGGCGGATTCATCAATGCTTGACCTCGTCGGCCACGGACCACGCGGACTTCACTTCACGGAAGGCCTTCCGCAGGGCGGCGTTCGGCTCGGCGTCGGCGTCGAGCATGGTCAGGAAAACGTCCCGATCCCGGTCCGTGAGCCGGGTGACGTTGTGCTCCGCGATGATCTGCCGGGCGATCTCCACCAACCGCGAATTGGCGAACTCCGACACGCTCATCCCGAGCAACCTTGCCGCCTGATCGATCAACGCCTTGTTCTCAGGCCGTAGCCGACAGCTCATCCGCATCGTCGCCATCTGGCCTTCTCCGTCACAAAGCTGCCACCGCCGAGCAACCAGTCCCGGTCCATTGTACGGAAAACCGGCGCAGCGCCGATCGTCTCCAGTCCGGCTGGTATAACTTCTTGACATTAAAGCTGTTGTGAGGAGCTTGTCGATGGGTGGCTGGGTCCAAGCGTTGCCCAACTCCAGGCCAGCGGTGCTGTTGCACCTCTTGTCCGCTGCGCGGACGCCGCCACACCTCGGTCCTCAGCTTCGATTCGCCCGCTTCCCGGCGCCTTGCCACGAAAGGCCAGAAGGCCACTCCCCACAACCAAAAACCAGAGATCGCCTCATGCTACCGGAGTTCCTTGAGGGGCAGAAGCCAGCCCGTTATGCTCTCGTGCATGCGGTCCAAAGAGGGAGGGAGTTCGAGGCTCATTGAGCGGGCGTGCGAGGCCAGCGCCAGGTTTGACCAGCAGGCACGGAGGCCCGTCGTTGTCGAGTTTGCCGGGGTTCCCAAGGCAGGCAAGACGAGCACCGTCGGTCAGGTCGCCGCTTTCTTCAAGAGATGCGGTTTTCGCGTTGAAGTGGTGGTCGAACGAGCGTCGGTGTGCCCGATCCGTGACAAGAAGCACGCCAATTTCAACATCTGGACGGCCTGCACCACGCTTGCCCAACTGCTCGAGCGCACGCAGGACCCGCCGAGACCGGATGACCCGCAGATCCTGATCCTGGACCGCGGCATCTTTGATTCTCTGTGCTGGCTGTCGATGATGGAGCGACTCGCGCGCATTCGTGGGCCGGACCGCGGGAAGGTCGAAACCTTTCTGCTCATCGACGACTGGCGCAAGAGGATCAGTGGCGTCGTCGTGATGTCGGCTTCGCCGAATGATTCGATGGATCGCGAGCGAGGTCATTTGCCGGTCCCTGGTGCCGCCGGTTCCATCATGAATACGGAGGTTCTCGAACAGATGCGCAAAACAACGGCCGAAACAGCCGAGAAGCACAAGAAGGCATTCCGGGTTCTCGCTGTGGATACATCCTCGAAGGCTCTGAAGAACAATCCCCAGAAGACGTGCGAACTGATCGCTGATCAGATGCTCAACTGGATCGAAGAGCATCTCGAGGAAGCCATTCTCCACGTCTCCAAGACGTCGATCTTGAGGCACTTTGGCGACAAGGCTGCGCTCAACAGGGATCAAGCTGAGGCTGTTTGCGGTCTCTTCCGCAGTGAAGGGGTCTTTCGTTGTCGCGAGCAGGTGGAGCACGACGAATCGGTAGTCCAGGCGCTTCCCGTTGCCGTCGTGCGAAACCAAACGGGCGATGTGCTGCGACTGAAACGACGGGAGCGCACAGACGACAACCCGCTTCATGAGAAGCTGGTGGTCTGGGCTGGAGGACATGTCCGCCAGGAAGACTCCTACAACGGCGACCCCCTACTGCACGCGGCACATCGTGAACTCCATGAAGAGCTTCGGCTTGACGTGGAGGAGAAGCGTCTTACCCTGCTGGGAGCGATTCACATCCATTCGAACGCCAAGACGGGCCGGCACGTGGCCCTCGTCTTCGAATGGCGAGCCGACACCGACGATGTCGCCGTCAGCCTCAGTAGCGCCGAGTTCTTCGAGCGACGCGGAACCTCGCTCAGTGGAAAGTTCGTCAAGGTTGACGATCTCGTGCACGAGGTCGAAACAGGGAAGATGACCGAACCGTGGTCGGTCGAGATCGTCCGGGAATTGCTCCCCGACACCGCGACGAAGGCCTCCCCGCGCCTCTTTTAACCACACGTCAACCGTAGACCGCAGAAGGGAGACAATATCGTGCCTGCTGGAATCAAGCGTCGCGACGTGTTGAGGATGATGGGCGGCGGGGCGGCGGCCGTAGCGGGGTTGGCGATCGCCTCGCCGCGGGTGGCGCGGGCGGCGCTGGGGGCGAACGAAAAGGTACGGCTGGCGATGGTCGGGTGCGGAGGGATGGGGACCCGGCACTTAGAGGCGCTGGCCGTCAACCCCAACTGCACCGTGGCCGTCGTCTGTGACTGCTTCAAGCCGCGCTTCGAGAATGGCATGGGCGTGGTCGAACGGCTCTCGGGCCGGCGGCCGGACGGCTGCCAGGACTTCCGCCAAGCCCTCGACCGCAAGGACATCGACTGCATCTTCGGCCCGCTGCCCGACCACTGGCACCCGTTGATGACCATTCTGGCCTGCCAGGCGGGCAAGGACGTCTACATCGAGAAGCCCGCCTCACCCACCGTGGCCGAGGGCCGGGCGATGGTCCAGGCCGGCCGGCGGTACGGCCGTGTGGTCCAACTCGGCACGCAGCAGCGATCGATGACCATCTTCCAGGACGCGATGAGGCTGATCCACAGCGGCAAGCTGGGGCAGATCACGTCGGCGACGTGCTGGGTGGGCACGAACGGCTGGAGCGTGCACGAGACGCCGGGCCAGCCGCCGGCCGGGCTGGACTGGGAGATGTGGCTGGGGCCGTCGCCCTACATGCCGTACTCGCCCGAGCGGCACTACGGCTTCATGGGCTGGCACGACTACGCCCGCGGCGGCCAGCTCACCAACTGGGGCGTGCACCTGATGGACATCGTGCACTGGGGCATCCAGCAGGATCGGCCGCTCAGCGTCCAGGCGATCGGGGGCAGCTTCCGCGGCGGGGCGGGTTCGGAAAACTACGAGAACATCGAGGCGATCTTCGAGTACCCGCGGTGCAACGTCACCTGGGA
>JACQVT010000468.1 GCA_016209665.1 Planctomycetota bacterium
GCTCCAGGAGTCCTTCCGGCAGGATCGCCGCCTGGCGCTAGGGAGGTCGAGCTTCTATCGCTGCGAGGGTAAGGATGCGGTGGGTACTTCGGCCGACCTTGACCGAATGAAGTCCGCAGGCCAAGCGCAGGGCGTCGAGGACCAGGTACGGCGTTTCATGATCGCGGGGGAGGAAGATTCGGCGGCGACCTGGCCGGCGGACGGAGCAGGGCCGGTCCGTTTCGTGGGTTCCAAGACCTTCTATCGGGATGGCGATCGCTGGGTCGACAGTCTCTACGATGAGAGGGTCGCCAAGGCCGCCGGCTCATCCAAGCCCGAGACCGTCAAGGTACGATTGTTCGGCGACGAGTACTATGATCTTCTTGGCAGGCATTCCGAGGCCGGCAGGTACCTGGCCCTCGGGACGCGGGTGGTGGTGATGCTCGGCGACAAGGCGTACGAGACGGTGGAGTAGCATCTCCGGTCCAGTGCCACCGGTGTTCACCCGGGGGCGGCAAGCCCAGCCGTCATGTGTGCCTCCCCGCGGTTCCTACCGCTCGCGGGCGAGCCGCCCCGCTCACTCAATATGTGGTGGGTGCTTGTTGCGCGACACTCGCGCGGCATCGCAGGCCGCCGGGCGACGTGCTGCTGGAAGTAAGGTCCGTCGGCGCGGCAGCGCGGCCTTTACAGCCGGCGGCGCTCCCTGTACCCTGTCGCGCCGCTTGAGTCGGTGGGGGTAGAGGCATTTCGGCTCCAGGCATGAGGGCTACCATGAGCCAGGATCCCCACACCGGCGGTAATGGTCGACGGCTGATGGAGCGGCAGGTCGCCACGACGGAGCACCCCGCCATCAGACCCTTGTTGTTCGAGGTTTCCTGGGAGGTCTGCTCGCAGTCGGGCGGCATCTACACCGTCCTGCGGAGCAAGGCCCCGGCCGCGGTCAACCGCTGGGAAAACAATTATCAACTGATCGGTCCCTACCACGAGGCGGCCGCCCGCGTCGAGTTCGAGCCCATGCCGTTCGACGACCCGGTCGGGCAGGCCGTCGACGATCTCCGCCAGCAGGGCGTCGAGATCCACACCGGTCGTTGGCTGATCACCGGCCGGCCCCGCGTCATCCTGATCAACGTCAGGTCGGCGTTCGGTCGGCTCAACGAGTGGAAGTACGCGCTGTGGCGAGACCACGGCATCAACTATCCCGACGCCGACTGGCAGGTCGACGAGCACGTGGCATTCGGGTACGTCGTGGCCGACCTGCTCGCCGCCGTCCGCAACCGCGCGGGCAGCCGGCCGATGCTCGGGCACTTCCACGAGTGGCAGTCTGCGGTCGCGGTGCCCGTCCTCAAGCACCGCGGGGTGCCGATCCCCACTCTCTTCACCACCCACGCCACCCTCGTCGGGCGCAGCCTGAGCGCCGCCAACGTCGACCTCTACGACTGGCTGCCCACGATTGACGGCGAGGGCGTCGCGAGCCAGCACCAGTTCCTGCACCGGTTCCGGCTGGAGAAGGCGGCCGCCGCGACGGCGGACACCTTCACGACGGTCTCGGGCATCACCGCCCTGGAGGCCGAGCAGTTCCTCGGCCGAAAGCCCGACGTGCTCACGCCCAACGGCCTCAACGTCGAGCGGTTTTCCGCTCCCTATCAGTTCCAGAACCTCCATCGCGAGAACAAGGAGCTGATCCACGAGTTCGTGATGGGGCATTTCTTCCCGAGCTACACGTTCGATCTCGATCGCACGCTCTATCTGTTCACCGCCGGCCGATACGAGTACCGCAACAAGGGCTTCGACGTCGTCATCGAGTCGCTGTACCAGCTCAACCAGCGGCTCAAGGCCGACCCCCAGGGCGTGACCGTCGTCTGCTTCATCATCGCCCCCGCTCCCTATCGGGCCCTCAACGTCACCACGCTCAACCGGCAGGCGATGTTCCACGAACTCCGCGAGACCTGCGAGAGCCTCAAGGAGGACATGGGCCGGAAGCTGTTCCGGGCGGTCGCCGGCGGCCGGCTGCCCTCGATGGACGAGTTGCTGGACGAGTTCGCGATGGTCCGGCTCAAGCGCATGGGCCACGCCTGGCGCCAGGGCCCGCCGCCGACGATCGTCACCCACGACCTCATGGACGACGGCAACGACCGGGTGCTCAACCACCTGCGGCACCGCAACCTGCTCAACTGGCCCGACGACCCCGTCAAGGTCGTCTTCCACCCGCAATTCATCACGTCGACCAGCCCGGTTCTCGGCCTGGAGTACGACCAGTTCGTGCGGGGGTGCAACCTCGGCGTGTTCCCCTCCTACTACGAGCCTTGGGGCTACACGCCGATGGAGTGTGTGATCCGGGGGGTGCCGGCGATCACCAGCGATCTGAGCGGGTTCGGGGCCTACGTCATGAACCACTTCCCCGACCACGACGACAACGGCATCCTGGTCGCCCGCCGGCGGGGGGCCACGTTCGCCGCGACCACGGCCCAGGTGACCAGTTGGCTCTACGCCCTCACGCGGATGTCGCGCCGCGAGCGGATCGCGCTTCGGAACCGCGTCGAGAGCCATGCCGAGCACTTCGACTGGTCGAACATGACCCAGTATTACCGCGCCGCCCGCCGCCGGGCGTTCCAGAGGCACTACCCCGAGCTGGACATCATCCCCTTCGAGGAGGAGCCCCCACCGGACGTCGCCGCCGTCCGCCGCGCCGGCACGCGCCGCACGCGCCAGATCGCGCGGCCGGAGAGCAAATAAGAAAGGACATGCGTTTCCGAGAAACGCATGTCCTTTCCGGTGTACAGGTCAATGGGTAATGGCAACGGAAAGACTGTCCGCGATTTCCACACCTTTCCCAGACCTGCGCATCCTCCCCGTCCGACGCTCCTTTCCCTGCGTCTTCCCACCTTCCTAATATCATTGCGTCAGCACAACGACTTGCTCGACCGTGCGATTACGCGCACGCCGCCAATCTACGTGATCACCAACGCTGGATAGTTTAGCAGCCCGATGCGGTGGCCGCAAGAAAAATAACCGAGAAATCTCGGTTAAGTATCACTAAACCCGCGGCCGAATAGCGGCGTGCTCGGGGAGTCGAGGCCTCCACGGGTCGCCAAACCACGCATGTTTCTAAACTGCACAGGCTTACCTCGATCCACCGGGACGGGCGCGTCAACAGTGCGGGCGCATCCGCGTCGCCAAGCGGTGCGGCCCCGCGGGCCGCCATGGGACGGCCATTCAGTGGGACTGTGACGGGGGCGACCCGGCAGGGCGTTCATCGGCGTCGGCGCTTGCGGGCGGGGATCGCGACGGGCTGAGCGGTCTGGTCCTGCCAGTCGATGCGCGGAGCATCACCCCACAGGAGTTCGAGGTCGTAATACTGCCGCCGCTCGGCGTCGAACAGGTGGAGGACGACGTCGACGTAGTCGATGAGCAACCAGGTGGCGTTCTCGTAGCCGCTGCGGCCATAGACCCGCTGGCCCACCGTCAGACCGTGGGCCTCGACCTGATCCGCGATGGCCCGCATCTGCCGGTCGGAGGTGCCCGTGGCAATGACGAAGAAATCCGCGACCGCGGACAGATTGCGCAGGTCGAGGATCACGATGTCCTCGGCGCGATTGTCCGATGCCAGACGGGCCAACTGCCTGGCGAAATCCAATCCGGTCATCGCTGCGGCCTGGGCTTCGGCGGGATTCATGGCCGACAGTTTAGACGCTGGTGCGGCGTGACTCAACTGGGATGCATGAATGCCGCCCGGCGGTACACCACAGGCCGTCAAGCAGCTTGTACAACTGGTTGGCCGCGTGAAGGCGGGCAAGGATGCCCGCCCCCCAACGTCACAGGCCGTCGAGCAGCTCGCATAACTGCTTGCCCAGCGAGCCGCTGATTCGGGCCAGGGCCCAGACGCTGGCCGCGTTCTTGCCCAGCTCGACCTGTGACAACTGCGACGTGGTCAGCTCCGACCGCTCCGACAACTGCCGCAGCGTCAGGCTCTGCTTGAGTCGTTCCTGGCGGATGCGCTGGCCGATCAGACGGTTGAGTTCTTGCTCGTTCGTGTAGATCAGCCCCATCTCCTGGGCCATCCGCTCCACCGCGGCCAGCAACTGCTCCTCTCGGAATGGCTTGGTGATGTAGTCCCGGGCCCCCAGACGCATGGTCTCCGCCGCGGTCTGCACGTCGGGATACGCGGTCATCACCAGGATCGCGATCCGGGGATCCTCGCTCTTGATCTTCTCGACGACCTCCAGCCCGCTCAGGTCGGGCATCTTGATGTCCACCAGGGCGATATCGACGGGCGTCTTCCGCACGCCCTGGACCGCGGCCCGGGGCTGGGTGAACGTCTGCACCTGGTATCCGTGCTCCTGTAAGATGGTCCCGACGGTCTTGCAGACCTGGGGGTCGTCATCGACGACGAGCATCTTGATGTGGTGTCTGACTGCCATGGCATTTCATCCGATGGGTGGACCTGACTTTAGTTTAGTCGCGCAGACTTCTACCGGCTTTCAGTAATATTTTATCGCCCATGATCGCAGAAAACTAGTGCTGAAATCGATTTCGAGGGTAGAATCGGCGGCCATGGCAGCGATGGTGCTGGTCTGCGGTTTCGTTAGTCCTGCTGGGACAAGGGGTTTCGTGCGGTGGACCGACAGGAAGCAGCCTCATGCGACATCACTTGGCCGTCTTATATCGGAATTACATCGTCGACATCCTGCGCGGACGTAAGACCGTCGAGTGCCGATTGGGGCGGTTGGGGTTCCCCCCACACGGCATCGTTCGCGCTGGGGACGTGCTGTGGCTCAAGGAGGTGAGCGGACCGGTGTGGGCCGCGGTGCGGGTCTGCGGCGTCAGAACCGTCCGCCTGACCGGGCCGGAGGCGTTGGAGGTGGTGCGTCGGAAGTGGAACGATCGGATCGGGGCTCCGGCCGCGTACTGGCGGGCGGGAGGCAACGCCACCGCGGCGACCTTGATCTTGCTGGGCGACTGCTGTTCGTTTCAACCGTTCCGCGTCCGCAAGGCGGATCGCCGGGCGTGGGTGCCCCTCGGGCGTCCGCGGGTGCCGGGCAGAGCGCTCTGCGCGGCCGGTCGCTGACAACCTCAAGGGCCGGCGACGCAGGGGGAGTGCCAGCGTGGGAGGTCCCGGGATCGCCCAAACCCCAGGCAGGCGTGCCTGGAACTGTGACCGCGCGGACCGATGTCGCGACGCTTCCGGGTGTGTGGCCCAGCCGCCCTCGGCTGGGTTGGTCGGGGGTTCAGAATGCACAGTCGAGGGCGACCGTCCCACAAACTGTGGCCACGCCCGGAGGGTTGCGGCGTGCCGTGGGGCTCCTTTCCAAGTACACCCGGTGGGGGATATACTGGTATCCAGGGGCGAGAGACGTGCTCGGTGTGGTGGAGGTCTTCATGAGACGTGCACGCGTGATCTGTGGTCTGCTGCTGCTGGCGGGGACGGGGTGTGCAAGCATCGCGAGCGTCGATTTCGGCCCGTATCCGGCCAGTGGTCTGGGGACCGGTTCCGTGTTCGCCGGCGTGGCGGGGTTTGTCCCCGGGAACGTGCCGGGTGAGGGCGAGTTCCTGCTGACCATCGCGAACACGGACCCCACGACGCTGCACACCGTGATCATCACGCCGACCGGCGATGTGCCCATCACGCTGACGATCGCGCCCTGCAACGTGGCGAAGGCGGCGGTCAGTTGCTCGGCCACCAGGATCGTGATCGAGATCGACCTTCCCCCGCCGGCGGTGAATCCGACCTTGACGATCACCCCTAACGCGGCCGCTTGTCTGCCCCGGGTCGTCTACATCGAGGTGGCCCTCACC
>JACQVT010000441.1 GCA_016209665.1 Planctomycetota bacterium
CCCCAAGTTCGTGGACGCCGGCAGCGGGGACTTCCGGTTCTACTCGAACTCGCCAGCCCTCGAGGCGGGTGATAACTCAGCCGTACCGCCCGACGTGACAACCGATTACGCGGGCAAGCCGCGGGTCGCCAAAGGTTTGCCTGGCGTGCGACCTGCGGTCGTGGATATCGGAGCCTATGAAAGGCCCGCCGTGCCGTGATTGGACGTAACCTCGGGCGTGCGTGGGGCACGCCCGAGTTGGTATGCGAGTTGTGGTTGCCGAAGTCTTCAGCTCGCGAAGATGCGGTCCATCCGCTCGGCGATGTCCTTGAGCCGCTCTCGCCCGCCGCCTGGAATCTCCGCCGTGCCCCAGCCGCTGTACCCGATCTCTCGCAGAGTCTTCATTACCGTCGGCCAGTCACAATCGCCCTCCAATAGCTCCACGTCGAACCCCTTCCACAGGCCCAGCTCGTCACGCTTCTTGCGGCTGTACTCCTTGATGTCGAGTTTGAGGATTCGCTTGCCGAGCACGCGGATCCAGTGCTCGGGCCACCCGGCGCGGACCACGTTGCCCACGTCGAAGTACCACCCCACGCTCGGCGAGGCGAACTCGTCCACGTAGCGGGCCGCCTCCAGCGGGCTCAGCAGAAAGCTGTTCCAGACGTTCTCGATCGCGATCTTCACCCCCGTCTCCTGGGCCACGGGCAGCACTTTGCGGATCTCCTCCTGCGAGCGCTTGTAGGCGTCGTCATAGTACGTCTGCTTGTCCACCACCGCCGGCACCAGCAGCACGGTCGTCGCCCCGTAAGCCCGCGCGTCCCGCAACGCCGTCTTCAGGGCCTCGACCCCCTGGGCCCGCACCTTCGGGTCCGAGTTCGACAACTGGAGCTTCCAGTGCACCGAGTCCACCACGCCGGGGATGCTCAGCCCCGATTGATCCCGGGCCCGCAGAACCTCCGCCCGGTCGAGCTTGTTCGGGCTGTCCAGCTCCACGCCGTCGAAACCCAGTTCTTTGAGCAGCTTGAACTTCTCCAGGATCGAGCCGTCGCCCGCCACCATCCCGTATTTGACCGCCTTGCGAAACCGCTTGGCGCCTTCGCGACCGCCGCCGGAGGTCGCCTCCTCCGCCCGAGCCGCCTCCGAAGACAGGGAGCTGCCGGTCAGCAGCCCGGCCGACACCATCGCCGTCGATTTCACGAACATCCTGCGATCCACGCCGCCTTGCCTGTCCATGTCTGCTCCCTTACTCGGTCAAGGAATTGGTGAAGCGGAACCCCACGCCGACGACCAGGCCCGTAGGCGCCCCGCGCGGACGACGCCAGCATTCTCCGACCCGGCGGGCGCGGCAACAAATTGTGGCACAGTCGCCCCCGACTGTGCATTCTGGCGCCCGGTGAACCCAGCCGGGGGCGGCTGGGCCACATGATCGCCACAATCCTATATTACGCCTGACCCAGCCGCCACCCCGTCAAGCTGTTGTCACCGCCGCTCACGTGGCCTACGCTAAGGTAAGGCGCTGTTATTTTCACTCCGTCTCAGGAGACCGGTCATGAATCGGATCAGCAGGCGTGAATTCATCGGCCAAGCCGTCGCCGCCGTCGGCGCGGCCTCCGCGTTCGGCAACACGGGGACGACCGCCACCCAGCCCGCAGCCCGCACGGGGGCCGCGACCCGGCCCGCCGCCGGCCTGCTGCGGGCCAGCGACACCGTCTCGCTGGCGACCACGGGCGTCAGGCCCTCGCGCCTCGCGATGGGCACCGGCACCAAGGCCGGCCGGGAGCAACGCGAGCTGGGCGTCGACGGTCTCGTCCGCCTGCTGCGTTACGGGCTCGATCAGGGCGTCCGCTGGTGGGAAACCGCGGACATGTACCAGACCCACCCGCACCTCGCCGCCGCCCTCAAGCAGGTCAAGCGCGACCAGATCGTCATCACCTCCAAGACCCGGGCCACCGACGGCCCCGGCGTCACCGCCGACGTCGAGCGCTTCCGCAAGGAACTCGACACCGATTACATCGACATCGTCCTGCTGCACTGCATGACCGACGGCCAGTGGCCCCAAAAGTTCCGCGGCGCCATGGACGCCCTCAGCGAGGCCAAGCACAAGGGCCACGTCCGCGCCGTCGGCTGCTCGTGCCACACCTTCGAGGCCTTGCAGGCCGCCGCCGACGAGCCCTGGGTCGAGGTCAACCTCGCCCGCATCAATCCCTACGCCCGCATCATGGACGTCAAGGAAGCCCAGGACGTGCCCAAGGTCGTCGAGGTGCTCGAGACCATGCACCGCCGCGGCAAGGCCATCTACGGCATGAAAATCCTCGCCGAAGGCGCCTTCAAGGACGACCAGATCGACCGCTCCCTCCACTTCGCCCTGACCAAGCCCTTCCTCAGCGGCTTCACCGTCGGCTTCTCCAGCCCCGCCCAGCTCGACGACATCATCCGACGCATCGAAGCCCTCCGCATCCGCGCCTGACCCGCCGGGGGAGGGCGGGCATCCCTGCCCGCCTTCTTCTGTATTAGCCGGGGGGGAGCATCGGCTCGGCTGAACTCGCAACCGAAGTCCTGCCCGCCTTCCCCAACACCGTTCGGCCCTGTAATGCTTTCCCGCCCCTCGTACAAGCACGAGCACCGTCGTGCAGTAGTAGTCCGCGAACGCCTGCTGGATGGTGCCCACGTCGTTCATGAAGTCCAGGACAAACGTGTCATGCTTCTTCGGATGTGCCCGGTTCAGACGCGAGAGCGTCTGCACCGCCTTGATGCCCGACAGTTGCTTGTCATCTCCGCTGGTCCTTGATCTTGGGTTTCCTCTTGCTGCTCCTCTGGATCTTCCTTCTGGTGTGCTTGCTGGTGGTGGTGGTGGCGCTCCTGCTGCTGGTGGCCAAGCGCCTGTCGCTGCCGTTCGTTCAGATCCAGGCCGGCGAGAACGCCCGCGGTGAGCCCGTCACGCCAGAGGCGGATCAAGGCCTCCTTGGGCGGCGTCTTGGGATTGAGCGCCAGTTGCCGCTCCTCGCGGGCTCGCTGGATGAACCAGCCGACCATCCTCGTATTGATGTCCCGGACCGTCGCACGGCGACACGCGGCCGCGTGAAATGGGCGGTGCGGCAGCATGCCGCGTTGTTCGAGGTGCAGAATCAGGCTGGCATACACCTTGCCGGTCAGGTCGGCGAGGTCGATGAAACGACGGCGGGCGAGCTGCCGCTCCGCCTTGCGGATCAGTGCCCTCATCTTTTCGTGGCTTGTCGTCCTTTTTGTGGCCAATCTTCCTCCTGCCTCCCGGGCTCCGTTCGCCACGCCGAAGGGACGCGGAGGCGGGAGCCCCGACCCCCGATTCCCGATCCCCAATTGCCGAGTCCCGATTGGCAACCCCCAAACCAAGTCCAAAATCCAACATC
>JACQVT010000442.1 GCA_016209665.1 Planctomycetota bacterium
CGAGATCAACAACCCGCTCAACATCATCTCGGGTTACGCCGAGCTGACCCTCAAACGATGCGAGAGCAACGGGCAGACGCATCTGCCGCCGGAGATCCTGCACGCCCTGCGGATCATTCGCGAGGAGTCGTTTCGCTGCAAGCAAATCATCGAGAAGCTGCTGTCCCTGACCCGGATGGGCGGCGGCCGCCGCGAGCCGATCGACGTGGGCCGCGTGACCGGTGAGGTCGTGGCCATGCTGCGGGCCGTCGAGCAATACCAGGGCCGGGACGTTCGCTTGACGGTGTCGGATGGGCCTGCCCCCGTCGTGCCGGCCAACGAGGCGGAACTGAAGCAGGTGGTGCTCAACCTCGTCCTCAACGCGCTCGAGGCCGTCTCGTCCGGCAACGGCCGGGTCAGAGTCGACGTCCGCCACGCCGGCGACGCGGTCACGGTCGCCGTCGAAGACAACGGCCGCGGCATGACGGCCGAGATCCTGGATCGCGTCTTCGAGCCGTTCTTCACTGACCGTCGCGGCGGCACCGAGCCCGGCACGGGGCTGGGCCTGTCGATCACCCACGCGATCGTCGAGGCCCACGGCGGGCGCATCCGCGCGGAGAGTGACGGCCCCGGCCGCGGCAGCCGATTCATCGTCGAGTTGCCCGTCGCCTCGGCATCAGGATTCGCCCATGCTGACACTGTCACCGCCTGATTCGCGACCCCCGCTCCGCATCCTCGTGGTCGAGGACGAGCAGCGCCTGCGCGACATGCTCCTCGCCGCCGTGCCGGACATGGGCTTTGCCGTCACCGGCGTACCCTCCGGCGAACGGGCCCTCGAGGTGATGGAGCGATCGCCCCACGACATCCTGCTGCTCGACCTGCGGTTACCGGGAATGAGCGGGCTGGACCTGTGCGAGACCGTGCACCAGCGCTGGCCCGACGCCGTCGCGCTGATTCTTACCGGTTACGGCGATCTCGATGCCGCCCGCAAGGCCATCCGCCTCGACGTGGCCGACTTTCTCACCAAGCCCGCGTCCCTGGGCGAGATCGAGCAGGCCCTCGAGCGGGCGCGACTGCGGCTGACGGCCCGCCGGGCCGCGGCCGCCGCTCCGCCTGCCGATCCGCGCTGCGACGCCCCGCCGCCCGCCGCCGCTGCGGCCGCCGCCGTCCACACGCTGGACGAGATCGAGCGCAACCACATCCTCAGCGTGCTCAAGCGTCACCACGGCAACCGCGCCGCGACTGCCGTCGAACTCGGCATCAGCCTCCGTACCCTCTACTACCGCCTGGCCGAATACCAGCGCCAGGACCATGTGCCATAAGGGACGCGCACAGGCTGCCCGGGGACTGGCTCCGCCGCATGGCGGATGTCACGCTCAGGCGGTTTCGCGCTCGTGGCGGAACTGGCGGACGGCTTCGCAGCGGTCGGGGTCGCGGCAGCAGACGCTACGGATGAACTCGTAGTAGACCTCGCGGTTCAAGCCGTACTCCGCCCGCAGGCTGCACCGCAGGCAGATTCGCGGGCGGGTGGCGGCCGCGCCCGTCAACGTGGACTGGATGAAGACCTGGTTCCTGCCGGCAAAGCAGACCATCTTGCGATTGAGCGCGGTTTCCAGCACGGAGAGGTTGGCGTCGAGTTCCTCCTCGGTGATGGGCGGCGGGCCGGCGGCGGCCTGACGGGCGGCGGCAAGCACGGCGTCGACCTGGCGGTTCAGCCGGCCGCGATCGACGGGCAGATCCAGCGTGGCGGCGGCCCCCAGCTTCATCACCGCCGGGCGGTGCCGGATACCCCCGCGGCCCAGCAGCACGATCACCGGCGTGGCCAGCACGTTCTGCCGCATCCACCGCAGCAGCTTGAGCCCCTCCTCCTGGCCGTCCTGCCCGACGACGACGACCTCCGGCGGGACCTCGACGAGCTGCCGCATCGCGGACTTGAGGTCCTTGGGCGCCACCACCTCGTGATCAGCAGCCTGGTGCTTCAGGAACTCGCGGGTGGGCTTGTCGTGGTGGATCAGCAGAATGCGGGCCATCGAACTTCCTCGCCGTAACGGACACCTTGGACGGAGGGTATTGCACTACTCGCCAGGGCGAAGCCCTGGCGCGCAAACGGCGGGCGGGCCGATCACGCCAGCCCCTCGGGCAGCCTTGCGACCCTTGACACGCCGGCGACGCGAAACGTCGGGCCTTCGGCCCGCGAGAACTCGCCCGGCGAGTCAAGGGCGACCGCGGAATCCTTTCCCCGTCCCCCTTCAACCCTCCATTCCAGTCTACCCGCCGCGGATCGCCGCGACAACCTCGGCGGGCCAAAAACCCATCGCACGCCACCTCGCGTCACTCCTTCTGCTGGCGCTGATCGGCTCGGGGCGGGCGTTCCTGCAGCCGGCCCGGGCGTCGTTCGTCCCGCAGCTCGTACCCCGCGAGTGCTTCAGTAACGCCGTCACCTGGAATAGCGGCGGATTCCACCTCGCCAGCGTCGTGGGCCCGGCGGTCGGCGGCGGGTTGATCGCCATGGTCGGCGGCGCGAAGGTGGTCTACGTGCTGACCGCCACCGCCATGCTGAGCCAGCGTGGTAATCCGCCACACGCTCGTGCAGTTGCTGACGTCCGACGAAATGCGGGGCCGTGTCTCCGCCATCAATTCAATGTTCATCGGGGCCTCGAACGAATTGGGGGGCTTTGAGTCCGGTGCCGTGGCCGCCCTGTTCGGGGCAACGGCGTCGGTCGTCTCCGGCGGAATAGGAACGCTGGAGGTCGTCGGGATCATCGCGGTGAGGTATCCGAAACTCCGCCGGTACGGCCGGCTGGGCAGCGTGCCGACTTGAGACCGGAAATCATTTGCGCCGGCGTCTTGTTTCGTCCGTGCATCTCGCTAATACTTCCCTCGCGTTGTCGCGATCGTCGAGTGTTGACCGAGGGCATTCTGCTTGAATGGAGCCAGCGAGCACAAACAATGGGTCGCGCTGACCTCCGTGGCGGCGGCGGTGCTGCTGACCGCAACGAAGATCGCGGTCGGGTTGTGGACGAACAGTCTCGGCATTCTGTCGGAGGCGGCGCACTCCGCGCTGGACCTGGGGGCGGCCCTGGTGACGTTTCTGGCCGTGCGGTACTCGGACAAGCCGCCCGACAAGGAGCACCTGTACGGCCACGGGAAGATGGAGAACCTGTCGGCGCTGTTCGAGACGGTCCTGCTCCTGGTGACCTGCGGCTGGATCATCGCCGAGTCAGTGCGGCGGCTGACCGTCCGCGAGGTGCACGTCGAGCCGACGTTCTGGGCGTTCGGGGTCATGGGGCTGTCGATCGCCGTCGACGTGGGCCGGTCGCGGGCCCTCCAGCAGGCCGCGGAGCAGCACAACAGCCAGGCCCTCGAGGCCGACGCCCTGCATTTCCGCACCGACATCTGGAGTTCGATCGTGGTGATCGTCGGTCTTCTCGGCGTGTGGCTGGGCAACCGATTCCCCGCCCAGGCGGGCTGGCTGGTCAATGCGGACACGGTGGCGGCCCTGGGCGTGGCGGGTCTGGTGATCGTGGTCAGCCTGCAACTCGGCCGGCGAACGGTGCAGGGGCTGCTCGACGTCGCCCCGGCCGGGCTGTCGGACAAGATCAAGCCGGCGGTCGAGGCCATGGACGAGGTCATCGACTGCCACCATATCCGCGTGAGGGCCGCCGGGCCGCATCTGTTCGTCGACGTCCACGTGCTGGTCGACGGTTCCAAGAGCCTCAACGAAATCCACGCCCTGACCGACCGCATCGAGGAACGCATCCAGGAAATCGCCGCCAACGCCGACGTCACCGTGCACCCGGAGCCGGCACCCGCCACGTGATGCCCGCAACCCTTGACTCGCCGGGCGAGTTCTCGCGGGCCGAAGGCCCGACGCTTCGCGTCGCCGGCGTGTCAAGGGCAACCGACACCAGACGACCCTCGGTCCTGGATCCTGGCCCGATAACCGGTGAGAAGGGCGGGGCCTGAACCTCACCTGCATGGGACAATCGACCGATATGAAGATCATTATTGACTCGTGCGGGCGAGAATGAATCGACACCAACCTCTGAGCCTACGTACCACGGTGTGGCTGGCGATGGCGCTGGCCGTCACCTCGAGCATCCTCGGCTCGATCGGGGTGCAGGGCTACCACCTGTATCGTCGGTCGGGCGTGACGGAGCAGGTTCGCGCCCTCACCGTCGCGGAGACCTACGCCGCACAGGTGGCAGGACCGATGGGCGCGGGTCGGCTGGCGGACGTGGAAAGCTTCGTGGACCACCTGGTCTGGCACCCCGACAGTCGAATGCTGGCCGTGCTCGATACGGCCGATGGCTCGATCGCCCAGCGGGGGGCCACGCCGCTGCTGGAAGCCTACCGCCAGGCCAAGGCGGCGGCGGCGTCGAGGTCTTCATCCGTTCAGGTCCCATCGAACCGCCTGTTCGCCAACGTGGACATGGTGGCGGTGCCCATCCGGACGGCGGGCGGCAAGGAACCCATCGGCACGCTCGTGTACGCGAAGGCTCGGACCGGTCTCAACATTCTTCCCGGCCCCGACAACTGGGGGTTCTTCATCTACATCAGCCTGATTGCCGCCGCCGGCATAAGCCTCGGTTTTTTGTGGCTGAAGCGCCGGGTGCTGGATCCGCTGGCCGTCCTGGGCCGTCTCGGTGCCGAGGGCTCCTCCGAGGCGTCGATCCATCCGCTGACGTTGGACCGGACAGACGAGATCGGCGTGCTGGCCCGCGTGCTGACCTCCATGCACGTGGACCTGGAGGAGTGGCAAAAGCGGGCCACCCGCCTGGAGCGCAGCATCCATGAACGGGTGGCCCACGAGACCGAACGCATCACCCGCGAGTTGAAGAAGGCCCTCAAGAAGATCTGGACCGACCCGCTGACGAGACTCGGCAACCGCCGCCTGCTCGAGGACAAGCTTGAGGAGATCTTCCGCGCCCAGCGCGACTCGAACCGGGAACTGTCGATCGTGATGGTGGACATCGACCACTTCAAGCAGCTCAACGACACGCTCGGGCACCAGGCGGGCGACGAACTCTTGCAGTTCACGGGCGAGCTGCTTCGCCAGTGCCTCCGCGAGCAGGACCTCGCGGTGCGGTACGGGGGCGACGAGTTCATGCTGATCCTGCCGTCGGTTTCACCCGAGCAGGCCGAGGCGATCGCCGACCGCACGATCGCCATGTTCGCCCAGCGGACGAAGCTGCTTCGCGTTCGTCAGCAGCCGACCATGAGCGCGGGCATCGCGTCGCTCGCCCGGCACAAGCCCGACTCGGTCGAGGCCCTCTTGCAGATGGCGGACGCCGCCCTCTACCAGGCCAAATCCGCCGGCAAGGCCCGCACGAGCATCTACACGCCCGCCCTGCAGCCCGCGGGCCCACGGTAGACCCGCTAAGGCGGCTCGATCTCTCGATCCTGATTCGTCATTCGGATTTCGGGCTTGCTTAGTCATTGGGCATTCGTGATTCGGATTCAGGCGCCTTGCTGCGTCGCTGGTAACGCATCGACGAATGTGAGTAGACTACCTTCCCTATGGACTCGCCGGCACTCGTGGACACATTCCCATCGCACTGGCTCGACCAACTGAGCGGGATGCCGCGGGTATTGACGTTGGACGTGGCCGGATACCCGGGCAGCGTCAACATCAACCGCGACGATCTGGCCCGGGTGTACCTGCCCGTGCTGCACGTCATGCAGACGGCCCTGGTGGAGTCGCAGCGGCGCATCGTGGCCGGTCTGGGCGGCATCCCCGGCAGCGGCAAGTCGACGTTCGCGGCGGTGCTCGCGCGCATCGCCGATATCATCTGGGGCACAGGCCGGTTGGCTGTCGTCGGCATGGACGGCTGGCACTGGCCCAACGCGGTGCTGGACGTCCGGACGACGACCGACGAGTCGGGCAACGCCGTCCCGCTGCGACAACGCAAGGGCGGACCCGACAGTTACGACATCGCGGGCATCGCCGCCGCGGTCAACGAGTTGCGGGCGGCCGATCACCCGGTCTCGCTGCCGGTGTACGACCGCCGCCGCCACGACCCGGTCGCCGAGGGCATTGCCGTCAGCCCCGGGACAAGCATCGTTTTGCTCGAGGGCAATTACCTGCTGGATGCTCATTCGCCGTGGGGCGCGGTGTCGCAACGCCTGCGTCCGCGGCTGTTCCTCGAATGTGACGTGGCCGCGGCCCGCGACCGAGTCGTCGCACGACACGTCCGCGGCGGTTTGTCGCCGGATCAAGCCGCCGCCAAGTACGAGGCCAACGACCGACTCAACGCGATCGCGGCCGCGGCGACCGCCGCCAATGCCCACTATGTCATCCGCTTCGAGCCCCAGCCCGCGGTGTTTGCCAACCCGCCAAGAATGTAGGATGGAGTTCGGCTACAAGCACGGCATTGCCACGCTGATGGGCGACATGGCGGCCACCCTGGGCCGGCGAGTGGTGTTCGACAAGGCCAAGCGGGAAATCCGCCCTGACACCCGGTTGGCGCAGGACGTGCCCGCCGTCACTTCAGGACGGGGAACTCGGTGATGCGCAGGCGTGTGCTGCCGTAGGGGATGAGTTCCACGTCCGCCGGCGGCTGATCGGACGCGACCGGGCTGGGGGGCGAATCGGCGGCGGAGTTGTTTTTCAACTGCCAGTTGGGCAGCTTGGCTTGATGCGGAGGTTTCGGAAGGCCACCGGGCCGTGGTCGCCCTGGAGCATGATGGGGCCGGTGGGTCTTTCCTGGCCGGTCAGGCTGCCGCGGGTCGGGCCGTTGAGCGAGACGTTCTCGTGGATGAGCACACCGTTGTGGCGGACGCTGATGAACCGGGCGTTTTCGATCTTCCTGCCGCCGACGTCGAACCGCGGAGCCCGGAACACGACGTCGAATTCCTGCCACTTGCCCGGCGGCCGGGAGGCGTTCTCGCGGGGGGCGTGGCCCTCGACGTTCTGGTCGTTGACCCAGCGGGCGTAGATGCCGCCGCAGTCGCCGAAGGTCACCTTCTCCTTGCCGAAGCTGTCGAGGATCTGAATCTCGTACTCGCCCTTGAAGTACACGCCCGAGTTGGAGCCCTGGGAGACGACGAACTCGACGTGGGCCTCGCAGTCGCCGAACTCGCGGACGGTGCGGATGTCGGTGGTCCGGCCGGCGGGGCCATTGACCAGGACGCCCTCGCCCGCGGTGCTGACGAGCTTCTTCGCGTCGGCAGGATCGACTTCGACGGCGGCGGCCGACTGCCAGGTGTTGGCGGCCTCCGGATGGCGGGCCTTGAAGCCCGTGAGCGACTTACCGTCGTACAGGCTGACCCAGCCCTGGCGGGCCATCGGATCGCCGCAGCCGGCGAGAGACGCCGACAGAATGACCAGCAGACCTCCGCCCGACCACCGCGTTGGGTTCGCTCGGCTCATCGCACGTCCTCCCAATCAGGAACACGGACCAGCGGCGCAGGTTAACCGCACGATCGCGAAGCGGCAAGCCGCGCTTGATGCTGTTTCATTCGATCGGTAACCTGTCCAGCCGAGCCTCGCTCGACCGTCACCACAGGAGGACATCATGTCCGGCACGCAGCCCACTCGTCGTCAGATGATCGCCGCCACCGCCGGCTTGGCCGGCCTGTCCGCCGGGGCCGTCGACGACGCCTCGCAGACCAAGCGAGGCAGCCAGCGGCTCAGTCTCGACCAACTGCGCAAATGGGAAGCCCTGCGCTACGGCATGTTCATCCACTACGGCATGAGCACCTACACCGGCGACGAGCTGGACAAGGGCAAGGTGCCGCCGACCACGTACGCGCCCGACCGTCTGGACGTGGACCAGTGGATATCGGTGGCCCGCGATGCCGGGATGAAGTACGCCGTGCTGACGACCAAGCACGTCGCCGGCCACTGCCTGTGGCCGACGAAGCACACGTCGTACAGCGTCGTCCACAGCACGGACAAGACGGACGTCGTGGAGAAGTTCGTCCAGGCGTGCGAGAAGCGCGGCGTGCTGGCGGGGTTCTACTACTGCTCGTGGGACAACCACAATCGCTTCGGCAGCCGCACCCCGTCGGACCCGCACACCGCTTGGTGCGCGGGGAACTGCGATTTCCTGGCGATGGAAAAACAGACCTCGACCCGGCCGGACGCTCCCCTGCCCTCTTACACCACCTCGCTGTACCAGGAGTTTCAGACCAAGCAGATCACGGAGCTGTTGACGCAGTATGGCCCGATCGCTGAGGTGTGGATCGACATTCCCGGCGTGCTGGGCCGCGGCTACCGCAGCTACCTGTACGACAAGATCGCCGAGCTGCAGCCCAACACCGTGCTTATGATGAACAGCGGGATCAGCAACGGAGCCAACTACAACATCGATTATGCCTGGCCGTCAGACCTGATCGCCATCGAGCGCCGGCTGCCCCCGGGCACCGGCCACGAGAAGTGGCGCCAGATCGAGGGCCAGGAATACTACATCCCCGGCGAAGTGTGCGACCCCATCGGCAAGAACTGGTTCTACGTGCCCGGCGACGAGCCGCGGCCCGGCGCCGTCCTGGCCGACATCTTCAACAGTTGCCGCAAGGGCGGCGTCAACCTCCTGCTCGACGTCCCGCCCGACACCCACGGCGTCATCCCCGACAACCACGTGCAGGCACTGCTGCGGCTGCAGAAGGCCGTCGGCACGTAAGGAGTTTTGGAATGCCCGCTTCCAAGGTTGGGCTTCCGACGGTTGACGCTGAACGCGTCGAGGTCAGCGACGATACGCTGAGCGTGGACCTGAGCGACGGGCGAACGATCTCGGTGCCGTTGGTCTGGTTTCCGCGTCTCCTGCACGCGAACGCCAGAGAACGGGCCAACTGGCGACTGATCGGCCGGGGGCAAGGCATTCACTGGGAAGATCTCGACGAGGACGTCAGCGTCGAAGGACTCTTGGCGGGGCGCCCCTCTGGCGAAAGCCAGGCGTCATTCAAAAAATGGCTGAAGGCAAGGTCCGCTCGTCAAAAAACGAATACCAGCAGGTCCCGCCGATCTGCCCGAGCCAACTGACGCCACAGGCCCAGAAACTCCTTCAGCCGAGCAGGGCAGGCCAAAGCGCAGCGGCGACCTTCCTTCGCCATCGGACACCACTGCACCGTATTACCACGCCCGGATCTCAGGCCATCGGGTGTCGGCCGCCGCCGGACGATTCAGGCAGGTCGTTGACCTGCCCTACCTCGCTGAACCAGACCGGCGCCTCGGCCAGAGGAGGACACCAAACCCCAACAGGAACATGCCGGCGGGCTCTGGAACCACGGCGATCGCGTCGTAGGTGCCGATCGGAGTCAACCTTCCAAGCGAGGTACTCAATCCGGTGGTGGGATCGATGCTCCTCAACCCGGAACTGGCACTGGGGGAGCCAGAGGGATAGGTGGCGAAGAGCTTACCACTGGTCGGGTCGTAATCGAAGCCATTCGAGCCCCCGACCCCGCTGTTCGCGGCCAGGGGAGTGAACTCACCGGTGGATGGGTTCAGCGTACCCACGGATGAAGGTCCAGATCCGACCGGAGTGACTATCCCAAGGGCATACAGCGTGGACCCGAGGAACGCGAGGCCCGGGATAACCAGGTTGGACTGAATGGGGGCCGAGCTGATTCGCTGGCCTGTCCAGGGATCGTAGCAAGCGAGTGTGTCCAGCCCCAGGTCCGTTACCCAGAACCGGCCCTGCGGATCGAACGAGCCCCCGAAGACGAATGCTTCGGTGTGGCTGCCGGCAGCGCTGATCAGCGTGGCCTGGGCGGTCTGCGGATTGATCTGCCAGAACCGCAGACGCCCACCAGCCGCGCTGGCAGCCCAGAGTCGTCCGTTGAAGAAGTCCATCGCCCCCACCACCGCCAAGCCGGTTTGCCCGACCACTTGGCCGGACGCGGGCGCCTGCGTGTCGTATTGGACGAGGGTCCCGACCGGCTGGTACTCGCCCCAACGCTCCAGAGCGAGGATCTGAACCGCATCCGACCTCGGCCCGGCGGATAGAAAGGCCAACCCCGACCAGAGTATGGCTTGGCGAGCGAACATGACGCTTCCCTCCGATTCCCCCCTCGCACCTTAGCCCTTTGTGATTGTACTGCTTTCACAGTCAGCGTCAAAGGGAATAGACAAGACGACCCGATGGTCGGATCATTGCTCCGTGCGGGCCGTCACTTGCGCGTCGAGCCCAAGAGTTCCTTGAGTTCAGTCGATCGAAGTGCGAAGGCAGCGGTGAGGAACGCCACGCTCCCCAGGACCATCGGGACGAATACGTCCAGCAGACAGATGAGGTTGCGATAATGGCCGAAGGTGGTCGGGGC
Organism: Planctomycetota bacterium; assembly: GCA_016209665.1. Lineage (GTDB taxonomy): Bacteria > Planctomycetota > Phycisphaerae > UBA1845 > PWPN01 > JACQVT01. Next base: position 10,240 of record JACQVT010000442.1, read on the forward strand.
GCCCCAGCAGGAATGGCCGTAGTGCAGGGCGAGGGCGGCGGCGACGGACATCGCGGCGGTGGCGGCGGCGGTTTTGGCGATGCTGCGGAGGATGGCCCGCAGGTCGAGCCGTCCGGCGAGCTTTCGCCGCAACAGCAGCGCGAGCAATACGACGCTGCCGCCGGAAGTCACCGCGGTCGTCAGGCCGAAGGTCCCCACCCCCAGCGGCGTCCACACCCCCAGCAGGTTGAGCACCACGGTCGACGCCACCAGCGCGAGCGAGACCTTCAGCGGCGTCCTCGTGTCGTGCATGGCGTAAAACCCGCGCAGGAGCATGTGCTGGGCGCAGAACGCCCACAGCCCCGCCGCGAAGAACCGCAGCACCCACGCCGTCCGGGCGGTGTCGATGGCCTTGTAGGCTCCGTGCTCGAATAACAGGCGGGTGATCGGCTCGGCCAGCACGATCAGGCCCACGCCCGCGGGCAGCCCCTCGAAGATCGCGAGCCGGACGGACCGGCTCACCTCCTGACGCATCGCGGCGAAATCCTGGTCGGCGGCATGACGGGCCAGGGCGGGAAACACCGCCGACGCGAGCGAAATCGCCAGCACGCCGAGGGGAAACTGGTACAGCCGCTGGGCCTGAGCGACGCTGCTCTGCGAGCCCTCGTCGAGCGGGCAGGAGACGACGCGGCCGGCCACGTGCACCGTCTGCTGCTCGCCGGCGGAACTCAGCCACAGGATGATCTGGCCGTCGATCACCGGCGCGAGCTGCAGCGCGCCCAACCCGAGGATCGCCGGGGCCATGGTGGCGAACATGCGGCGGACGCCCGGGTGGTGGGGCAGCCAGACGAACGTCCACGAGTAGCCCAGCCGCCGGAGCTGCGTGCCGAGGATCATCGTCTGGGCGACGCCGGACAACACGACCGCGACGGCCAGGACGTAGACCTGTCGCTCCGGGCCTCCCGGCACGTGCGGCGCGATCCAGAAGATGCAGGCGATCTGGATGACGTTCATCACGATCGGCATGGCCGCCGGCCAGTTGAAGCGGCCGAGCACGTTGAGGCACGACGCCATCAGCGCCGTCGTGCAGATGAACGGCATGAACGGGAACATGGCCGCGGTCAGACCGACGCCGAGCCGATACGATCCGCGGCCGCTGCCGAGCAGCAGGGCGACGACCAGACCGATCTCGACCACCAGCGTGACGACGGCCAGGGCAACCGCCAACAGCGTCGCGACGGCCGCATACAACCGCCGGCCCTGATCGACGCCCTCCCTGGCCAGGGCCTCGCTCAACGTCGGCACGAACGCCGCCGACAGAGCCCCTTCGCCGAACAGCCGCCGAAACACGTTGGCGATCATGAAGCCGTAGGTGAACCGGTCCTGCACCATGCTGTTGCCCAGCCAGGCGGCCAGGGCGATGTCGCGGACCATCCCGAAAACCCGGCTGGCCAACGTGATGCCGGCGATCCGTTTGGCGTTGCGGACCACGTTGCCGACTGGGCCGGCTGTGGAGCAAGCGCTGGCGGCGGGGCCGGTCTGGCCGGTGGGCGGGGGGAGCGTGCTCATGCGAGGATCGGTTTCCTGGTCATCCCGGACCGCACGGAAGATGATGACGAACGCATCCGTGTCGTTCGTTCGATCGATCGGCATCCTACCGCGGGGTGCGTCGAGTCTCCAGCGTGAGCCGCTGGCCGCGTAGACTTGGGGGGCGGGCATCCTTGCCCGCCTTCTTCTCGACCCAGCCGCCCGAGAGAGGCGGGCAAGGATGCCCACCCCCCCAAAGGTAAAACCAAAATGCGGGCAGCCAGTAGCGCCTACCGACTACCCGCAAGGGAAAGGGAAGAGGTCTGGAATAACGATTTCGCTCCTCTATCAGATTGTACGCCCTCCCACGTGCGATGGGCGCAGCTTCCGAAAAAAGACTGATTTTTCGCTAATTCAGTGTATGCTCCGGTTTTCGCGTGTCGAAGGAGTTGGGCCGAACCGGCCCGCCGGCGGGCTGCGTTGCCTCGGAGGCTTCGGAAGTGGGGCGGGAAGCTGCCTCGGCCCGAGACGCAATATACGCCTTCAATTCGTCGCTGGCGGGAAAATGTTTGGCCAGGGTTTCCAGGGCAACATCCAGCCAGCGAGGATCCTCGACCTGGGCCTCCATCGCCTTGAGGTGCTCGGCCGCCTCAGCACCGCGGTTGTGCTCCAGGGCACAGTGAGCGGCCAGCAGGTGCCCGTGGGGATAGTCGGGGGCCAGTTCCAGGCTGCGGGACAACCACTGCGGGAAGCGCGCGGGGCGGGAGGTCGGCGCCCGACCGATGAACCGCCCGCAGATCTCCGCCAGCCCGTAGCCGACGTTGCGCTTCAGCCTCTCGTCGGTGATGGGTCCGCCCTCCTGGCGAAGCAGATCGGAGGCGCTGCCCTCGTCGCCGGCGGCCATCAGGTACAGCGCCAACTCTCGCTTCAGCGGCCGGAGTTGCTCCTCGCGCTGCGCCACCTCGGGCCAGCATTCGATGGCCCGGCGGCAGAGGGCGACAGCCTTGTCGGGCTGGTCTGCGTCGGCGAGGAACTGGTAGCGGGCCTGGTCCAGCAGACCGTAGGACAGGGCGCCGGGATGGTAAAACCGCAACTTCTGATTCTCGTACAGGCCGACCGCCTCGGCGGCCAATGCGGCGGCCTGGTCGTGCTGGCCGGCGGCGGCGGCCGCCATCGCCTGCAATCGCAACGTCTCGGGGGCGTAGGGATCAAGCCAGTGGTCCGCGTCCGACGCGGCTTGGGCGGCCGTCACCGCCTGGCGAAGTGTCTCCATCCGGTGCTCGAAGGAGGAGGGCTCGGCCGCGGCAATCTGCCCGACGGCGGCCTCGAAGTTGACCACGATACCCACCGGCTGGGGACCCGCCCGCAGCGGAATCCGCAGCAAATCCAGGCGAAGATCGATCGGCTGGTCGCGGCACAAGACCAGCAGCCGCAGGGCGACCGGGGCGTTGAACCGGTCGCGCTGGAACTCCGCCAGCATCCACTGGCGGGCGGCCTGGACGAACGGTTGCCTGATCGGTTCGAGCCCGACCTCGAGCTTGCGGGCCTCGATCTCATTCTTCATCAGCAGAACCTCAGCCATCCATTCGGCCGCCGACGGAGCGCAAGGCATGATGGCCCACACCCGTTGGCCGGCCTGCATGCACTCGGCCAGGTAGCCGTCGAACTTCTCGATGTCCTGCTGGGCCAGGTTCCTGAGGTTGGTCCGGCTGGCGGGCGGCAACTGATCGCGGCGAGCGAGCATCGTCCGCAACTGCTCCAGTCGGTGGGCGGCGGCCGCCTGGGCGGCGCCCGTTTCCCGGATCGCGGCAGCCACGATCTCCTGAACGTCGAGTCGATATTGCTGGGCAGTACGGGCGGTCTGCAAGGCGGCGTCCCACTGTTGCTTCTGCAGGAAGCCATCCAACCGTCCGTCCGCCAGGGCGCCGTCCCAGTCGCGGCGGGCGGCGGTGACGAACATCATCGCGACGAAAATCACCGCCAACAAGCCGACCGGCCGAAGGCGGTCCGGCAACACCGGCCGTCCCGCGGGCAACGCCGCCTCCTGGCTCAGACACAGGGCCCAGATCAGGGCGATGGTGGTATAGAACACGATCGGCAGGACCGGCATCCGTAAGGCCACGTCGGCGAATTCCTCGACCACGATCGCCAGCAGACCGACCATCAGCCCGAGCAGACACCACTTCTCGGCCGGAGCCGTCGCCCGCAGGAAAGCCCGTACTCCCGCCCAGAACGTCAGGCCCAACGACGAGGCCATCAGGGCGAACCCGATCGCCCCCAGGTCGGCCAGGATTTCGAGCCATTCGCTGTGGGCGTGGCCGACCAAGCCGGCGTTGAATGCGGTCGGATCCTTCTCGACGTCGGGGCGGTCGCCCTCCCGGCGGGGCACGGACGCCATCTGCTGGGCGAGCAGGAAGTAGGAGCCTTGGCCGTGGCCGGCCAGCGGCTTGGCGAAGAACAGATCCTGGGCGTACTGCCAGGTGTGCAGCCGCAGCCGCAACGATGCGCCGCGGCCGCCCGCGCCCACCGCCTGCTGCGACTTCAGCCACGGCCGGCCGACCAGCAGAACCGCCAGCAAGCCGGTCGCGATCGCCACGAGCACGACGGACCGGCGATACGAGGACGGTACGGCCCGCACCACGATAAGCACCAGCCCGGCGGCCAAGGC
>JACQVT010000443.1 GCA_016209665.1 Planctomycetota bacterium
GCCAGGAACTTCTTCTCCGCGGCGTCGGACGGGTCGACCTTGACGATCTCCGTGAACTGGGTGAATCGGGCATCGCCCTTGAACTCGTCGACGCCCTTCATCGCCGTGTCGTTGGACTTGGTCGTGCCGTTCTGCGCACAGAGGAAGACAAGCTTTCGGTCCTGGAGCGCCTTGAGGCAGGCCTGCATCCCCGGGCTCGCCAGGGCGTCCACAAGCTGTTGTTCGGTAAGCCTTGCCCCGAGGAAGCCGCCGATAATGGCCCCGTTGGGTGCAAAGGAAAGGGCAAGCGGCATCGGGGCCGCCTTCAGGCCGTACTTCTCGACGAACTCACGCTCCGCTGGAGCGGTCCTCTCGATCGCGATCCACTGAACCGCATCGCCGAGTTCGCCGACGGCGGTATCGAACGTCTTTCTGCCTTCACGCGTCTGCTCGTCGTCCTTCTCGTAAACAAAGACAAACAGGTGCTTCTTGGCGTCGGCGGCCTGTCGCAGTGCGGCCACCACGTTGTTCGCGCCCGACTCATTCGTCGGCTTAGTGGTAGGCGACTTCGCATTCGCTGGTTGCGAAGACGCGGGAACCGCCCGATCCCCGACCGGGGCGCCTGCGGCTCGCGATGATTCCCTCACGATGCTGCCCGCGCCGCTTGCCGCGGCCGCCGCCACCGTGCCCGGCGGTTGCGACGGCCGCTCGTGCTTCGCTCCTGCCACGACGAAGCTCACGATCGCGATGCCCACGACCACGATTCCGCCTACAACGAGCTTCGTCATTGCACGAGTCCTCCGACACAATCAGATGACCTCAGCCTTTGTAGCACACACTCAGTTCCCTCGGATCCTTCCGGCGGACGCAGCACAGCTTCTTCGCGTCGCCGATGACCACAGGCTCATCCTGCAGCGACTCCAGTACCCACTTGATTGCCCGCCGCACCACGGGCGCAGCCTGGTGATTGGCCAGCCGAAAGTAGTGCCATCGGCCCTCTTTGCGTCGCTCGACCAACCCGGCCTGCTGCAGCACGTCCATGTGCTTCGACACGGTAGACGGTGAGAGTTCCAAGAGATCAATGATCTGGCAGAGGCACAGCTCGCCGCTCCGCAGCGCGAGCAACGCCCGGGCGCGGGACTCGTCTCCGATGGCCTTGGCAATAGTGAGGACCTGCCGCATTACGCTTACTCCGTTAATTCGCCAATGAACGAAGTATATCGTTCCTCGGCCGGCTTGGCAAGGACCAAGCCGCGATTTACCCCAAAAAGCAACGTCGCGGATTCGAGGTGGCGAGACCCACATCCGCCAGGAGGGTTCGGCCTGCAAGGAGCGCCACCCCCGAGTGACCTAACTTAAGGCGAACAGTTCTCCCCCACAGGCCCGGCCGAATCGAGAGTCCGGCACCCGGGGGGGCGAAATCGAGTCGGCAGCGATACAATCCGGGCGGTGATCTCCGGTCCTGCGTGGCGACCGACCACGGCGGCGGAGGTCGGCTCGGAAATGGCGGTTGAAGGAGAGAAATCGCATCGTGATCATCTCTGCCGTAGTGGCCGCTGGAGTTCTCGTCGCGTGGCTGGCCGCGATGGGTGTCAATCGCCGTCACGTCCGCCGGTATGATGGCAGCGGCGATCCGCAAGAGGGTATCATCGTCTTCGTCGAGCCGGTCCGGTGGCTTTTCATCATCTGGGGATTCTCATCGTTCTGCCGGGGGCTGCGGCACGCCGGCGGCCGCCAGTCGGCGCGGCTGTTTCGTTGGGGCAGTACCGCCGGCGCGATGCTGGTGGTACCCGACCTGATCCGGCGACGGCGACTCGAGCGGCGAGCCGGGCGGCTGGCGCGGTTCCTCGATCAGCTCGCCGTCGCGCATCCGGGTTCCGCGATCCACGTGGTCGGCTACTCGAGCGGAGGCTACCTCGCCCTGGAGGCCGGCAAGCAGATCGGTTGCCCGGGGCGGATCGGCCGGATCGTGCTCCTGGCGGCGTCGGCGTCGCCCCACTACGCCTGGAAGGGGCTGGAGGAGCGGGCTCTGCCGATCCACAGCTTTCATTCCCGCCTGGACCTCATCAACATCGTCGGCCCGCTGCTGTTCGGCAGCAACGACCGCAAATGGGGGCCGAGCTGCGGCGCCGTCGGCTTCAGGCGCCCCCCGCCCACCGTGCGCGAGCGATCCTGGACGCTCGCGGACATCCGGCTGGGCTATCTGGGCGATCACTTCACGATCACCTCGCCCGCCTTCGTGGCGGCCCACGTCGCCCCCATCCTCGCGGCCACACAGATCGTGCCGCCGGTTTCAGAGGCGGTTCTTCACGGATGAGCGTGACTCAGGAGAGATGAGGCCGGCCTGACGGTCCCGTCCTCCATTTCGTAGATCGTATCGAACACGTCCAGGGCGCGATGATCGTGGGTGACGACTACGGCAGCGGCACCTTTTTCGTGGGCCACTTTGCGGAACAAATCCATGACCTGTCTCCCCCGGTGACTGTCCAGGGCTGCGGTCGGTTCATCGGCCAGAATGACGCTCGGCTCGTTCGCCAAGGCCCTGGCCGCGGCGACCCGTTGTTGCTGGCCGCCGGACAGAGCGGAAGGGTAGAACTCGGCTCGATCCAGGACGCCCAGGTATTCGAGCAGTTCCAGCGCCCTCCGCCGTGACGCCCGCCCGCTCCAGCCGTCAATTTCCATCGCGATCTGCACGTTCTCGCGTGCCGTGAGAAACGGGATCAGGTTCGCCTGTTGAAAAACGTAGCCGATGTGCTGCCGCCGGAACTTCGGAAGATTGGTCCTGGGATCCGGGCCATCCATCACGAGCTTGCCGCCGATGGTGATCGTCCCGGACGTCGGCGGGTTGATCAGGCCGATCGCCGTCAGGAACGTGCTCTTGCCGGCCCCGCTGGGTCCGAGCAGCGCGACCACTTCTCCACGCCGAATGGTGAGCGCAGCGTCGCGGAGGGCGACGACCTCGGTGTTGCCGCTGCCGTACACCTTGGTCAGTGCCTCAGTTTGGATCGCAATCGTCATGAGCATCGTTACCGGGTCAGGGCCTCGTTCGGGGAAACCCGCAGGGCTCGCCAAACGCCAAGGCCGCTGGCCAGCACGGATATACCGAATACGACTACTCCAAGTTGAACCAGATCGTCGGTCTTGAGAACAATCCGACGGGGAAAGAGCGGGAACAACTTGATGGCGAGCAGCCTGGCGGTGACGAAACCTAGCATGCCCAGCAGGATCGCCTGCTGGACGATCATTCCCAGGATCACCCGCTTGGGCGCGCCGATCAGTTTCAGCATCGCCAGATCGTGCAGCTTGTCGAGGGTCAGCGTATAGACGATCAGGGTCATCACCAGTGCCGATACGACCGTGAGGATCAGTCGGAACAACCCGAGTTGCCGCCGGGACCGCTCCACTGCTCCTTTCAAAATGAGATCCTGCTGGCCCTGGTGCGTGATGACTGAGACATCGCTCCAGCCCGAGATGGTCCGCACCACCGCATCCGGGTCTGCCCCCGGCGCTATCCGGGCCACGACAGCACTGACCATAGGTGGGCCGAGTGCCGGAATGTTGGACGAGGACCAGAAGGCACGCTCCAGGAGAGAGGGCTGTGCCCGGCTCGCATCCTGTTGCTCGCTGCGGGCCCGGCGGGCCTGCCGCTCCAGGCGAACAGCTTCGCCGGGCAGATCGAACTGAATGGCCTGGGCGTCGGTCAGGGTGAAGAACGCCGTCCCATCGCCGCCCCAACTGGTCATGGACTTGGTGAGGCCAACGACGGTGTAGTTGTCCTTGCCGAGCCGAACCACCTGGCCCAAGCGAAGCCCGAGCGATTGGTCGGCGATCATCTCGTAGTGATTCCGGGCGAGCGCCCGCCCGGCGATGAGTGGAATCCATTCTCCCTTGTCGGTCGGCCAACTGAGGCCCACGACCACCATGCGGAGTCGCTTGCCGTTGTTCTCCCGCTGGATCGTGTGCATCACGAATTCGCGTGGCGATTCCAAGCCCGGCACCGCGGCAACACGGTCAACCAGGTTTCTGGGCACGCGGGAGATCTCCGCGATAGGCCCCCGCGTGTTTCTCTGGACCACCCACACGTCCGCTGCCATCCTGTCCACGAGCAGCGTGCCCTCCTCGATCAGCCCGCGATAGATCCCGCCCATGGCCATGACCACCATGAGCAACGTGCCCACGCCCAGTATGGTGAGCGCGAACCGCCCCAGATTATGGCGGATATCTCGAATGGCGAGATTCATCGTGACACCTTCCGGCCATTCGTGAGTTCCACGGTCGGCTCGGTAGGGACCAGCACAAGATCCCCGACTTGCAGACCACCTGCCACCTCGACCGCCTCCCGAGCCCGTAGTCCAACGCTGACCGGTCGCCAGTGGGCATGTCCGGCGCTCTCGATGAATACACCGGGCCTGCCGTCCCGCCAGATGACCAGGCGCGCGGGAAGCACGACGGCATCCGTCTTGCGGGCGGTCTCGATGTACACCTCGGCCCGCTGGCCCACGGCCCAGTTGTCGGGCAGGGTCCGGACCCGGACGTCCACCACGAACTCACGGGTCTCGCAATCGGTCTCACGGCCGAGGCGGGCCACCTCGCCCGGATACGAACGGCTCGGCTCTGAGCGGAATACCACGCGGGCGGGTTGACCGGGTTTGACCCGAGACATCTCGGTCTCGTCCACCCATGCGCTGACCCAGATTTCCTCCGGAGAAATCATCGCCAGGATGCAGCTTCCCGGCGCCACCACGTCGCCGGGGTCGCGGTCTCGGCGGATGATGAGGCCGTCGTAGGGGGCCTTGACGATCGTGTCGGTTAGTCGGGCGCGATGATACTCCAATGTCTTCTGCGTGGTGGCGAGCTGCTTCTCTGCTTCGAGGATCGCCGCATCGGAACGGTTCAGTTCCGCTTGGGCCACTCCCAGGCCTTCCATCGCCTTGTCGAGATCGACCTGGGCGATCGCCCCGGCGTCCGATCCGGTCGCCAGTCTTTCCCGGTATCGTTTGGCCTGCTCCAGCACCGCGACCGCCCGCGCCTTTTCGGCCTGCGTGCGGCCCAGGGCTGCGGCCGCGGCGGCAACGCCGGCCTCGCCGATGCTGACCTGGCGGCTCAGGTCGCTGTCATCGAGCTGGGCGAGCACTTGGCCGGCGTTGACCTGATCGCCCTGGTCCACCAGAACCTTCGTGATCAAACCGGATATCTTCGGGCCGATCGCGGCCTTGATGTGGGCTTCGAGCGTGCCCGTGCCCATGACCTCGGCGACGATCTCTCCGCGCGGAACGAGGGTTCTGGTCACCCTGATGGGCGCGAATCGCCACCAGTAGACCGCTGCACCGGCCATTGCAGCGAGGAGCAGAATCTTGACGATCTGCGATATCCTTCGACCAACGAGTCTCCTGCGCTTGTCCATAGCACGCCTTCTTGCATTCGAGGCAACGTCGCCTCGGGAAACGGCCTACCAGGCTTACTCCAGCATATCGTCCAGGGCTGTCACGTCGATCCCCAGGCCCGCGCAGATGGTCAGCAAAGCCGGGCGGAGGCGACCGAACTCGCCGCCAAACACAGGCTCGCATTTTGCCGGTGAGACCTCGGCGTTCCATAGGCGGAACGCAAAAGCCATGCACGACTTCTCGCCGCAAGCTCGGCAGTTGGTTCGCCTGCTCCTCCTGCTCAACCACCACTGCCGGCACACCCACGCAGCCATACCCCGGAAAAGGCGACACGATCTCATGGGGGACCCGGGCCGAAGCGAGGCATCCACAAGCCTTCTCAAACTCAGCCTGGTTGCGGAAAGTCGTGAGGAATGCCGGCACTCAATGGATCTCCCTCTATCCGCTTAATGGGCCGTGTACAGGAGATACACGCCGCCGAGCAGGACCAACGCGCCGCAGATCTTCTTCACGATCACCGCGCCCTTGGATTGCTCGTTCCAGTTCAGGTACTTCTGCACCATCTCCGTGGATGTGCCCGCGGCCACGATGACCGAACAGTGGCCGATACCGTAGACCAGCAGCAGGATTGCGCCGTACAGGGCGCTGGTTGTCGCGACCTTGAAGGCCACGCCCAGGATCGGGGCCATGTAGGCGAAAGTGCATGGGCCAAGGGCAATCCCGAAGACCAGCCCGAGAATGAAGGCGGCCAGTGCGCCCTTACGCTTCATCTGAACCTGGCCGGGGCCGGACCAGGGCATGGGAATCACATCCAGAAGCACCAGGCCGACAAGGAAGAAGATCATCGCCACGAAGTAGTTGCCGTAGCGGCCGACGTCGCCCATCATCCGGCCCGCCGCGGCCGTGACGGCGCCGATCAGGGCGATCGTAACCAGGATGCCCACGGCAAACAGCGTGGAGATGCCGAAGGCCCGTCGCGTGGTCATCCGTCCCTGCTGGTCGATGAAGCCCACGATGAGCGGGATGCTGGCCAGGTGACACGGGCTGAGCAGGATGCTCAGAATGCCCCAGACGAAAGAGGCGGCCAGTGCGATGAGCGGCGTACCCTCAACCGCGTGGGTCAGCGTCTCGAAGAGTTGCTCGATCATTTGCACTCCCCGATCTTGCACGCGCCGGCAATCTGCTGGGGCGTCATCTTCATCTTGGCCGCCAAGGCCTGGCCGATGGTGACCATGCGGCCGGTCGCGGTCGGGTGCTTGTCCAGCCAGGCCTTGAGGTTGGCCTCGTTCACGAAGAACGCCTGCTTGAAGCAGCCCGTGGAGGCCCAACTGCCGTCCGGGCCC
>JACQVT010000444.1 GCA_016209665.1 Planctomycetota bacterium
ACCTCCTACTGCCACTCCAGCGCCCGCTTCCGCCAGGCGTAGGCGAAGCCGACGAGGAGCAGGCCGACAAAGATCGCCATCTCGATCGCGGCGAACCACCCCAGCTTGTCGTAGACCACCGCCCAGGGGAACAGGAAGATCGCCTCGACGTCGAAGATCACGAAGATCAGAGCGTACAGGTAGTAGCGGATGGGGAACTGTATGTGGGTGGGACCGATGGTCACCATTCCACTCTCGTAGGGTTCGAGCTTGACGGGGTTGGGCCGGTTGGGGGCGATGAGCCGTGACAGTAGCAGCGGAACGAGGGGAAAAACGACAGCGACGACGAGGAATAGGGCAATGGGACCAAAAGCGCCTAGCACTCAAGCTCCTCGCGATTCGATCATGAGCGGGACCGGTGCGCCTGCGTCCGCACAGCTCGACGGGAGGCGGCTACCCATGACTCCGCTCAGTCTTGGCAAGCTGGTCGTGCTCACTGAGCCACCACGAGTATACAGGGCCCTGCGCTCCGGCCGGCGCCCCGCCTCGGGTCTGGACGCCACGCGGGGCCATCATCCCGCGGCCGGTGCCGTCCCCGGTGGGGGCTCTGCTAGTCTCTAGGCGCACCCGGACTCGCCGACTCGGCCCACTGGCCGATCGTCTCGACTCACGGCCGACCGACGCATGCCCCGCTCCTACCGCGACCTGCGCAGCTTCCTCCGCTACCTCGAGCAGCGCGGCGAAGTCGCCCGCATCGGCGTGCCGGTCAGCGCCGACCTCGAGATCACCGAGATCGCCGACCGGGCGGTCAAGCAGAGCACGCCGGAGCGGCCCGGGCCAGCGCTCCTCTTCGAGAACGTGCGCGGCCACTCGGCGCCCGTGCTCATCAACACCTACGCCTCGGACCGGCGCATGGCGGCCGCGCTGGGTGTCGATCGGCTCGACGACGTCGGCGATCGACTCCGCAAGCTGCTGAAGCCCGAAGTGCCCGGGGGCTGGCTGGAGCGGCTCAAGAAGCTCGGGGAGCTGAAGGAGCTCGCCAGCGCTCCGCCTCGGATCGTCGCCCGGGGAGCGGTCTACGAGTGCGCCGTCGATCCGGCCGACCTCACCCGGATGCCGGTGCTGCGCTGCTGGCCCGGCGACGGCGGGCCATACATCACCCTCCCCATGGTGATCAGCCGCGATCCCCGAACTGGCAAGCGCAACGTGGGCATGTACCGCATGCAGGTGTTCGGCCCCCGCGAGGCAGGCATGCACTGGCAGCTCCACAAGGGCGGCGCCGCCCATTTCCAGAGACTCGAGCGCGGCCGGCTAGAGGTTGCCGTCGCGATCGGCGCCGACCCGGCCACGGTCTACGCCGCGAGCGCCCCGCTCCCCCCGGACATCGACGAGTTCCTGTTCGCCGGGTTCCTGCGCGGCGAGCCGATCGAGCTGGTCAGGGCCCGGACGGTGGACCTTGCCGTCCCGGCCGAGGCGGAGTTCATCCTGGAGGGCTACGTGGACGCCGCCGAGCGACGAACGGAAGGGCCCTTCGGGGACCACACGGGCTACTACTCGCTGGCCGACGAGTACCCGGTGTTCCACCTGACCGCCATGTACCATCGCCGCGACCCGATCTACATGACGACCATCGTCGGCAAGCCGCCTATGGAGGACTACTGGCTCGGCAAGGCGACCGAGCGGATCTTCCTGCCGCTGCTCCAGCTGGTCCACGGCGAGATCGTGGACGTGAACATGCCGGCCGAGGGCGTCTTCCACAACCTGGTGGTGGTCTCCATCCGCAAGCGCTTCCCCGGGCACCCCCACAAGGTGATGTACGGGCTGTGGGGGACCGGGCAGATGATGTTCGCCCGGAACATCGTCGTGGTCGACGAAGACGTCGACGTCCAGGACCTGCGAGAGGTGGCCTTCCGCGTGCTCGCCAACGTGGACGCCCGACGCGACCTGGTCGTCGTCGACGGGCCCGTCGACGTGCTGGACCACGCGTCCCCGCAGCCGCTGATCGGCGGCAAGCTGGGCATCGACGCCACTCGGAAGACGGCCGCTGACGGCTACACGCGGGGCTGGCCCCCGGACATCAGCATGGATTCAGCCGTGAAGGCGCGCGTCGATCAGCTGTGGCCGCAGCTCGGTCTGTAGCGAGCTGCAGGCCACGCAGTGTGTGCGATGGGCTGTGAGCGGAGAGGATGAGCCGTGAGTAGGAGCACCACCCCCGCGCAGGGCTCGTCGCTCGACCCTGCTCGCTCCCTGCGGCTGCTGCTGGAGAACGTCAAGTTCGAGCACACCATCTTCGCCCTGCCGTTTGCCTACATCGGCATGGTGCTCGCCGCCGACGGGCTGCCGACGCCATGGCAGGTCGCCTGGATCACGCTGGCCATGGCGAGCGCCCGCACCCTGGCCATGTCCCTCAACCGCGTGGTGGACCGCGAGCTCGACGCGCGCAACCCGCGCACGGCGGGTCGACCGATCCCGAGCGGACGACTCGGGAGCGGCACGGTGCTTCTGGTCGCGATCCTCTCGGCCGGGCTTCTGACGCTGGCCGCAGCGCTGTTGAACGAGACGACGCTGCGCCTGCTGCCAATCGCGCTGGTGTTCCTGGTCGGCTACCACC
>JACQVT010000036.1 GCA_016209665.1 Planctomycetota bacterium
CTCTGCCCGCCTTCTGAGGCGGTGACGCGGAGGGTGGGCGACGCGGAGAGTGGGCGACGCGGAGAGTGGGCGACGCGGCGACGCGGCGAGAAGATCCCGTCCCCGCGTCTCCGCGTCTCCGTGTCTCCGCGTCCCCCAACACCAGCCAGATGCCCCCGAAGCGCCGGGCGTCGCAGAATCGCAGTTCGTGACTCGTGTTCGTCCTTGGTCGCCGTGGCGACAATGCCAGTTGCAGATGCGTGTGCGGCTCCAGGACGGCGTCACGGTCGACGACCACCAGCCGGCCGGTCATCCCCAGGTGGACGATCATCGAGATCGTGTCGCGATCCCCGCGACCGTCGCGCCAGACGATCCGCACCTGCTTGCCGCGACGCCGCCCGTCGTCGATGCGGCAGCCGGCCAGTCGTTCGACGGGCCCGCCGTTGCCGTGCAGAACGTCGGTCCGATGCAGTCGTACCGCCTGCACGGTCGCACCGACGATGCGGCGGGCCAGGCCGCGAGCAACCGTCTCAACCTCGGGTAACTCAGGCAACCCTCGCCTCCGGTACGATCAATACGATATCACGAGGCCGGCACGGTCTCGTCGATCGGTCTCCATTCTCCAATCTCCATTCTCCATTCACTCCGCACCCTGGCTGGCCGGCATCGTCTCGGCGGGCAGGCTCGTCAGTCGGCCCGCGCTCGGCCCCAGCACCGCGCTGACGGCCTTGTCGATTTCGCCGGCGAAGTCCGCCTGGAACGGCTCGGCCGGGATCTTCGCCTCCTCGACGGCGACCCGCATGGCATCGATGAACGGCTTAAGCTGGGCCTCGGTGATCGCGGGCTGCGAGGCGGGGCCATGGTGCTGGTCGGGATCATGCACCAGGGCCATCACCTCGCTCACCTTGCTCGAGGGAATGGTGTTCTCGACGATGCCCCGCTCGAACCGGTCGAACGACAGCATGGTCTGCCGTCGCTCGTCGTCCATGGTCGGGTGGGCGAGACCATACTGGTAGCGCATGCTCTCCACACCAACGAGGTGGAAAAACGGGCCACTGGCGAGTTTCTGGAAGATCGTCTTGAACTGCGTGTAGCTGATGCGGCGGTCCTGGAAGGCGTCGGCCACGCGGGTGAGGTTCTGCTTGATGAGGGTCTTCTGATCGTCGGGCAGGTCGGAGCCGTCGACGGCACCGATCAGCGGACCGCGGGCCAGGCCGGCTGCCCACCGCGGGAAGTTGTACGCGACGTACGTCACCAGCCCCCCGCAGATCAGCACCAGGATCAGCAGCACGGTGCCGATGATCTTGAGGACGGGGATCCGGCGGCGCGGAGGGGGCATCCATGTCGGCGGGGCTTCGTTTTGCATGACTCACCTCGATGCTATTGTATCCGCCGCCGACCGGGGATGCCCACGTGCGGCGCGCTTGCGGCCCATCCAACGGTCTCCTATCGTGTACGCGCCCACAGAGCCCGGAGCGCCAGCGACGGGTTTTTCGCAAACGATGGAGCGTCGGGATGTCCATCCGTGACCGCGCCGACGAGTACTTCAACCGCTCGTACCTGACGGTGCGCGATACGCCGATCGAGGAAACGCGGGTCTGTTACGGCCTGTTCTGCCGGTCGGCCGGGCGTCTGGCGGGCGTGGGCGAGGTGTTGGACCTGGTGCGGACCTCCGCCGGACCGGACGTGACTGTGCGGGGCAAATCGGATGGCGATGCGTTCGAGCCCTGCGAGGTCGTGATGACCCTCGAGGGGCCGTTCGGCCGACTGGTCACGCTCGAGACCGAGTCCCTGGGCCTGTTGTCGATGTCCGGGGCGGCCACGAGCATGGCGGAGATTGTCGACGCGGCCGGCGACGTGCCCGTGATCGACATGGCCGCCCGGCACTACCCGCCCGAGCTGGCGGCGCGGATCGGCGTGGCCGCGGCCATCGGCGGGGCGGCGGGCACAAGCACGCGGGCCGGTTTCGCCGAGGCCCACGCGCGGTTCGGCGTCGGCGGGCAGCGCATCCGCGTCGGCAGCGCCCCGCCGCGGGAGTTCCGGCTGTACGGCACCATCCCCCACGCCCTCAACGCGGTCTACGAC
>JACQVT010000446.1 GCA_016209665.1 Planctomycetota bacterium
CCCATCGTCACCATCTTCATGCTGGCCTGCGGCGCGCTGCTGTGGATCGTGGTCACGCAGACGCGGTTCGGTCGGCACCTCTACGCGATCGGCGGGAACGAGGAGTCGGCCCGGCTGTCCGGCATCCGCGTCAAGCTCAACAAGATCGCGGCCTACGCGATCTGCGGCCTGACCTGCGGACTGGCCGGCATCTGCCAGACCGCCCGCGACCACCTGGGCGATCCGGAGGCGGGGTTCACGTTTGAGTTGAAGGCCATCGCGGCCGTGGTCATCGGTGGCACCAGCCTGATGGGCGGCCGCGGCGGCGTGGCCCTGACGTTTCTCGGCGTGCTGATCATCGGGTATATTGAGAAGATCCTGAGCATCAACAACGTGCAGGAGCCCGGCCGTCTGCTGATCCAGGGTTTGATCATCGTCATCGCGGTGATCATCCAGCGGCGCCGAGCATGATGGGAAGAGGATGAGGGAGGAGAGATGAGGGAGGAGAGATGGGGGATGAGGGATGAGGGATGAAAGGATGAGAGACGGGAGATACCGGAGGAGGAGGGGGTGTCGTCCTTGTTGTTTAGCCGCCAGCCCGCAGGGCTGCGCTTCGATCGCCCGAAGTCCCTTGACAAGGAGATGGCAATGAGACGCAGGTCCCCCAAACGTCGATCCGTTGGCGTGCGCATCCTGAGCGCGGTTTCACTTACGGCGACGATCGTCGGTTGCGGCGACAAGGCCCCGACCGGCGAGAAGATCGGCGACATGACCATCGTCTTCGACGCCGACTGCAAGTGGCTGGAGTCCAATGCCCGCAAGGAGATGGAATCCGCCCTGACGCGATTCGACAAGATCGACGTGGTCTACGGCCACAACGACCCGCAGGCCCACGGGGCCTGGCTCGCCGCCCGGGCCGAGGGCCAGGGCCGCGAACAATCGATCGAGTTCATCGGCATCGACGCCAACCCCGACGAGGGCAAGAAGTACGTCCGCGAGGGCATCCTGTCGGCCACGCTCGAATACCCGACCGGGGCGGCCGAGGCGATCGACGTGGCCCTGCTGATCCTGAGCGGCCTTGAGGTTCCCAAGAACATCAGCCTGGCCACCACGCTGTACACCAAGGACAACCTCGACAGCGGCGGCATCCCGGTGGAGGCGCCGGGGGCGGCTATGGTGGCGGAGTTGCGAGCCAAGCACGCGGGCATCCTCAAACCCGATCCCGCCAACGCCGCCAAGTGGACCATCGGCATGTCGCAGTGCAACCTGGGCGAACCGTGGCGCGTGCGCATGAACCAGGAAGTCGAGGCCGCCGCCGCCAAGTACCCGCAGCTCAAGGTCGTTTACAAGGACGCCCAGAACGACTCGCAGACCCAGCGGAACCAGGTCGAGGAGTTCCTGACCCAGAAGATCGACCTGCTGATCGTCTCGCCGAAGGAAACGGTACCGCTGACCCCGCCGGTCAAGAAGGTGTTCGAGGCCAAGGTGCCGGTGATCGTGCTCGACCGCAGCATCCAGGGCGACACGTACACCTGCTTCATCGGCGGCAACAACACGCTGATCGGCCGGACGGCGGGCCGGTACATCGGCCACGTCATGCAGGGCAAGGGCAACATCGTGGAACTCAAGGGCCTGATGACCACCGATCCGGCCCATGAGCGGCACGACGGCTTCATCCAGGGGCTGAAGGACTACATCGCCGACCCCGCCGGCATCGACAAGCTGTTCACCGGCGGCGCCGCGGCAACCCAGCCCGCGGGGGCGACAACGAAGCCGGAGTAGTTGGCCGGCCCCGGGCCGTGCGACCGATCTCGAGTACGCGTAGCGGCCGGCGCCCCCGCCGGCCGTCTTCGTTCGCGCGACGCAGTGCGGTTGTGGGACCGGCTTGAAAGCCGGTCGAATGGACCGGCAAGATGCCGGTCCCACAGAAGTTTACCGCGAGGAGGATCGCGACATGTCTGCACAATCCAGGGCCGTCCTGATCACCGGGGCCAGCAGCGGCATGGGGGCGGCCACTGCGGTGCGGCTGGCCCGCGACGGGGCGCGAATCGTGCTGGCGGCCCGGCGGGTCGATCGGCTCGACGCCGTGGCCGAGCAGGTGCGGCAGGCCGGCGGCGAGGCGCTGGTCGTGCCCACCGACACCACTGAGTACGAGCAGGTCCGGGCGCTCGTCAGCCGCACGATGGAGGCCTTCGGCCGCATCGACGTGGTGTTCAACAACGCCGGCCTGATGCGGGTGGGGCCGATCGAGAAGCTCGCCATCGCGGACATCGACCGGATGGTCCGCACCAACGTGCTCGGGGCGATCTACGTGCTCAAGGAAACGGTGCCGATCCTCAAGCGGCAGGACTGCGGCATCATCATCAACGTCTCGTCCGTCCTGGGCCGCAAGACCCGGGCCACCGCCTGGGTTTACGCCGCGACCAAATGGGCCGTCACGGCGATCAACGAGGGGCTGCGCGAGGAACTCGTGGGCACCAAGGTCCGCGTCTGCGCCATTCAGCCCGGCGTGGTCGACACCGAATTGTTCGACGCCTTCGAGACGCATCCCAAGAAAGCGTTCAGCATCACCCACCCGATCAAGCCCGAGGAGGTCGCCGACCTGCTCGCCTACATTATCGACCGGCCCTGGCACTTCAACGTCAACGAGGTGCTGATGCGCCCGACGCAACAGATGGTATGAAGACGTAGCGACTTGTCTCTTCGGTGACGAGCCGCGGGGCATGAACCCACGCATCCATAAGCGGGGACAAACCCCGCGG
>JACQVT010000451.1 GCA_016209665.1 Planctomycetota bacterium
ACCCACAAGGGGCGGCGCTACCGGAGGTCCGCACAGCGGCCCCTACTTTTTAATCGTTAAACCGAAGGTGGGAGCTTATGCGCTGGATCGTTTTGGCCCCGATGCCGGGGACCGGCTCGAGGTCGTCCGGGCGGCGAAAGACGGGCGATCGGTCGGCGTGGGCCTCCCGGTACTCGACGATCTTTCGGGCCGTGCCCTCGCCGATATCGGGCAACGCCGTCAGTTCCCACCACGGTGCGATGTTGGGGTCGATCGCGTTCACCGTCGGCGGAAGCGGTTCGCTCGGTTTCGCGGCGAACAGGATACGCAACGACACGGCCGCCAGGATCAGCCCGAGCACGACGACCGACGTTGCGACGGCGTCGTGCGGCTTACCCCGTGGGGTCGCTTCCGCCTGTGTCGTCGATGGCTCACTCATCAACGCCATCCGAGGTTGTCAAGCTACCGATGGAAGCAGCCTTTTCCACATCAGGAGGCGCCCGGTTCGCCGGCGGCTTTCTGGGGCGTGCCCAGCAGCTCGGAGCGTAGCGTCAGCAACTGCCGGTACGCGGCCTTGGGGGCGAGGTCCGCACGAAGCAGCCCGCCGTGTGGAACCTCCTGTCGGCTGTGGTCGGCAAGGCTCTGCCACGAAACGGTTTCCACGAACGGCTTGCTGAGGGCGATCTCGACGAATCTTCGCAACCACTCGGCCTGTATGTCTTCGTTCCAGGGTTGGTGCCAGGTCCCGCCGGCCAGGGTCGGCCCGTCGCCGCCCGTATCCGTTCGCGCCACGGTGGTGTCCGACGGCACCTGGACGCCCGTGATGTGCAGCGGCTTGCCGAGCTTGGCGAACAAATCGAGGGCCGACGAAATCTGGAACATGTCCCGCACGTACATTCCGTCGGCCGCCGGCCCGAAGTTGAACTGCAATCCGAAGGCGTCGAAGGTGACCCCGCTCTGCAAGGCCATGTCGGCGTAGAGCAGCGGCGGGATGGTTCGCTGGTTGCGGGCGTAGTATTCGCCCCACGGCGCGGTCAGGTTGATGATCGCATGGGCCCGGGGGGCAAGCTGCTTGACCAGCGCGGTGCTCACCCGCGTGACCTCCATCAGTTGCTCGAACGTGAAGTTGAACATGTTGTCCAGGTGCACGCCGCTGATCACTTCCCATTGCAGAACGTAGCTGCCGTAACGCTCGACGACCCGCCGCACGTGGTCGAAGATCATGTTGCGGACGGTCTCGAAATCCGTCTCGTACATCGCCAGCCAGTCCGGCAATTGGGCTTCGTTGAACGCCACCAGCGGGCCGGCGTGCACCGGAACGCGGTTGCGGGTCAGCCACTCGACCCACGAATCGAACAGCCGCCAGTTGTACTCCTGCTGCTTGGGCTCCAGCAGCCGCCACGGGATCGGCAGGTGCGCAAAGTCGAACCCGTCCTTGAGGTGTTGGCGGTAGGCATCCGAGGTGCTGGTCGGGTCGACGGTGCACCCGATGGTCCGCCGCGAGAAGGCGTGGCTCTGCTTGCGGCGGGTCAGGAAGATGTCGGCATGGAAGTGGCTGAGCCTCTCGCCGGCGACGACGGCCAACTGCAAGGCCTTCTCGGCGATGCGGAACTGGCTGGCGGCGTCGTCTTCCTTGATCGCGGCCACAAACAGATCGCGGGCCCGGTCGATTTCCGCGGCCACGGGCTGGAACCCACCGAAGTCGAACAGGCCCCAGTCCTCGCGCTTCTGGTTGATCCGCATCAGCCGGCCGCGGACCAGCTCCAGCGGCAGGTTGTAGGGCTTGTCGCGCTCGAGCAGACGGCTGGTTTCCAGGAGGAGATATCCGCAGCCGGGCACCGGCCACAGAATGGCCAGCCCCGCGGGTCCCTCCGCCCGCTTCTGGCAGATCAGGTGTGCCTCCTTCAGCTCGACGTCCGCGCGCAGCGGCACTCCGTCACTACCGACCACGTATGCACCCGCCAGCGTGATCTCGCGGGTGGAGGCTCCGTTTTCAGCTACCGCAAAGCAAAGCATGGGCGATCCTGAATAAGGCGGATGAATGATTCCGTATCGGCGGCCCAGGCCGGATAATGAAGTCGAAGATTCGGCCATCGGGCCTGCGGATGGCGCCCTGCTCGTGCTCCTCCTGAGCGAAAAACGCTCCCCCTCCACCCGCCTCCGCGCGGGCGGCCTCACTCGATTGTCAACCACGCCGGCGGCCCGGCCTACGCTATTCTTCGGCAACCCAAGTGGCACTTCAACACCGCCAGACCCGCCGAAGCCGCAGTGTATTGTAGGACCGGCCAAACCTCAAGGGCGGCTCCGACGCCTGGACCCATCCGCGGTGTGACAGGGTATTGTGGCGGCCGTGTGGCCCAGCCGCCCTCGGCTGGGTTCGCAGGACTCAGAACGCACAGCCGAGGGCGAATGTGCCACAAGTTATTGCCTCGCCCACCCATCCGTCCCGGGCACGCCTCGATCGACGACGATGCTTGCGGGGTAGACGCCTCCGAGGGATCATCCAGCCGCGATGGGTGCGAGTTTTCACGGTTTTCCCGGGCTGGACCGGCCCGCCATTCGCCGACGGCTGATGGCCTGGTACCGGCGTACCCGCCGCGACCTGCCGTGGCGACGTCGCGAGGGCGACGGCTACGCTCAACTGCTGGCGGAGTTCATGCTGCAACAGACACAGGTCGCCACCGTGGTCGGCTACTTCGAGCGGTTCCTGTCGCGGTTCCCGGCAGTGACAGACTTGGCCCGAGCCGACGTGGGCGACGTGCTCGCCCTGTGGTCGGGACTGGGGTACTACCGCCGGGCCCGCAACCTGCACGCCGCCGCCCGACAGATCGTCGAAGAGCATGAGGGCGTCGTCCCCCGCGACGTGAAGGCCCTGATGCGGTTGCCCGGTGTCGGCCGGTATACCGCCGGAGCGATCGCCTCCATCGCGTATGGCACGCGGGCGGCGGTGCTGGACGGCAACGTCGCCCGGGTGCTCATGCGGCTGCTGGCCATCGACGACGATCCGAAGTCCCCGGTTTTGCGCCAACGGCTGTGGCAGGTGGCTGAATCGCTGGTGCCGACACGGCGTTGCGGCGACTTCAACCAGGGGCTGATGGAACTGGGCGCCACGCTCTGCCGGCCGAACTCGCCGGCGTGCGTACAATGCCCGCTCCGTCGTGAATGCGGGGCCCATGCCCTGGGGCTGACGGGCCGGATTCCCCGGCCCGGCCGCCGCGCTTCCGTCCGATCGGTCGAGTTCGTGGTAGCGGCCATTCGCCGCGGCCGGCGGTTGCTGTTTGCGCGGCGGCCGCTGACCGGCCTGTGGGCGGGACTGTGGGAGTTGCCGAGCGAGCCGGTACGCCCTGGCGAGTCACCCCGAGCCGCCCGCGACCGCCTCCGCAAGCGGCTTTTGGCCTCGTGCCGATTATCAGTCACCCCGGCGACCCATACGACCCGGCAACTGACCCACCGGCGGGTGACGTTGCACGTCTACATGGGTGGCGTCGCGCCACCCGCCAGCACTCATCAGCCTCGCCGCAGTTTCGCCCGCGACGGTCGCCTGCCCGCGAAGCGGTTCCGCCGGTCGGCTGGCTCAAGTCCCTGCCCCGCGAGGTGGCTGGAACCGAGCGACTTGCCCTCGGTGGGAATCAGCAGAGCGACCCATGCCGTCCTCAAACTGCTCTCCTTTTAAACGTAACTGTTTTATTTTAAATACTTTACAAACAGAGGCTGGATGCGGAAATATTTTCTTCGATCATTAGTTGAGATTCGGTCGCAACTGTGTATAATCCCCGCCATGACATTGAGACTCAGTCTCACCGTCCTGCGTTCACGGAATACATTGTCCCAGGGGCATACCAGCGGGAGGCGCGACATGGCGCGGAGTGCATCCGTTTGTGCGGTTCAGGGTGGTCGTTCGGACGTACCCCATTCGAGCATGGGGCGGATCGCCAGGAATCTTGAGTTTGTGGAACTGGCGGGCGGGAAGCCGATTCCATGTCGCCACCGCCAAGCGAGGCCAGTCGGAACCGCGACCGTGAGGGAGCGCGGTTCTGGGGCCCTGGGTCCGGTTCGCCGCAGCCCGCTCTCTGATGGTCGCGGTTCGGAAAGGGCTTCTGACGCACGCTCTCACACACTGGGTCGGACACACTGCCGGGCCAGCGGTCGCACCTGCGGCGCACAGGCCGCCGGCGTTCGACTGTCGCGCCGGACGGGTTTCACGCTGATCGAGGTGCTGGTCGTGGTCGCGATCGTCGCGCTCTTGGTATCCATCCTGCTCCCCGCCCTGGCGACCGCCAAGCAGCGGGCCCGGGCCACGGCGTGCGTCAGCCATCAGCGACAGATCGGCATCGGGTTGACCGGATACGTTCTCAGCAACAAGGATCGCTACCCGAAACACTCCTCGCCGTCGTCGATGGTTCCTCGCCACAGATGGCCGGACTACCTCCACCGGTACATGAAGAACACGCAGGTCTACACCTGCACGAGCCTGTCGGAGCGACAGGAGAAGGACTTCCGTCAGCCCTTCGCCCACACGGTGGATGCTTCGACCGGCAAACCGCTGCCGGGCACGAAGTACCACGGCGGATACGGGTACAACTTCCAGTACCTGGGCAACGCCCGCACCAAGACTGGGCCGACGGCCTTGCCGGAGTGGGCCGAGCCGTACCACGCAACGCTTCGCGAGATTCGCATGTCCGCAAGCACGGTGGCCGTCGCCGATACGATGGGATCGAGGAAGGGCAACCCCGCCCGCCAGCCCGGTGAGGGAAGCTCGGCGGTGTATGTCGTCGAGCCGCCGCTGGGCAGCCGCGATCTGGGATCGCGCGGCAGCCGGGCCGGCGCCGATCCCGACGTCGGCAACATGTGGTACGAGGGGGGGACCGATCCGGCGGACGAGGAGTTGTACCGCAGCCGGCCGGACGCACGGCACCTCGACCGAGTGAGCGTGCTGTTCTGCGACGGCCACGCTGAGGCTGTGGCGCCCAAGATACTCGACGGCCGAACCCACGGGGCATCCGGCGACAACCGGTACTTCAACGGCCGGTTCGACTCCGCCCGACGATAGGCCGGGCGAATCGAGTGCGACCGCGATCATACGAGTCACCTCTTGAGTCCGCGCGTAGCGGCCGGCGCCCTCGCCGGCCGACGAAATGCTGAAAGACGGCCGGCGAGGCGCAGGCCGCTACCCGGGACGCGCGGATTCAAATCGTAGTTGGTGTCAACCTTCGGCCAGCAGTTCGGTCATGGTCACCACGCGCCCTTCGTCGAGGGCCTTGCGGCCGAGCAGGGCGACGAGGAGCGCATCGCGGCCGGCCTCGACGTCGGCGAACGGCCGATCGCGCTCGCGGATGCAGCGAACGAAATCGCGGACGGCGGCCAAGGTCGCGTCGCTCGTCTTCTTGAACTCGATGGTCTTGGGCCTCTCGCTGCCCTGGAGGTACAACTGGCCCGTCTCCAGGTCGATCGCGCCCTTGCTGCCGTAGACGAGTTCGCGGCGGCCGTCGCAGGGCACGTGGGGCGGAGCGATCCAGGAGTGGCTGTAGCTGACGACGCGGCCCTGGCCGTAGTCGAGTTCGAGGCCATAGTGGTCGCGGATGTCGCGGCCGGGCGGGTCGAACTTGACGTTCTGCCCGCCGAAACCCGCCGCCCGGACAGGCACGCCCCCCATGACCTGGTTCATCAAGTCGAACTCGTGCACCGCCTGCTCGACGATGGTGTCGCCGCTCAGCTCGCGCTTGAAGAACCATGTCGACTCGTGCGGCAGGTCCTGGATGTTGTGGCGATGAGCGCGGATGAACACCACGTCGCCGATGATGCCGCCCTCGTGGATCATCCGGATGGCGGTCTGCCAAGGATCGGCGTAGCGGAGCTGGGTGCCGATCTGGTAGATGCCCTTGGCCTTGCGAGCGGCGGCATGGATGGCGTTGGCCTCGGCGACGGTGATGGCCATCGGTTTCTCCGCGTACAGATGGCGGCCCGATTCGAGCACCGCGATGCCCATTTCCCTGTGCAGGTAGCAGGGCGTCTCGACGGCGATGGCGTCGAGTTCGGGATAGTCGATCAGCTTGCGGTAGTCGTCGAACAGGCTCGGCTTGTCGTCGGCGACCTGGGTGGCGGCGGCCTCGAGCCGCGGCTTGTTGATGTCGCACAGGGCGGTGATGCGCACGCCCGGCACCTTGTAGAAACCCTCCATGACGCCCGTGCCGCGGCCGCCGGTGCCGATGATGCCGACGCGGACGTCGACCTTCTCGTCCGGCGGATTGACGAACTTCTCCGGCTGCGACTGCGGCCTGGCCGCCTGAGCCCGCGAGCCGCTCAGGGCGACGGCCGACGTGACGGCCACGGACGTGTTCAGGAACGTCCTTCGTGAAACCGCTTTGCGATCGGACATGCCGAAGCCCTTCTGCACGCAGGTGCGGGTTATTCCACGTACCGGCCGCATTCTACGCGGATTCTGTGTGGAGGGAAGAGGGGATATCACCGATTTCGTGATTGCGGCGGTTCCGGATCGTCATCTGCGGCCATCGGCGGGCATCTGCGGGCCGATACCCTCTTGGGCCCGACGATGAGAACGCGGATTGAGCGGATGCCAGCGGATTACGCGGATGGGACGGGGTCCTGCATCGGTCCAATCCTCAGTTCCTGGAACGCCAAAGCGCGGTACAGGGCGGTGTTGCCGGTGGCGGGGCAATAAGGCGGTTTGAGGGGAATCCTGGGGCTCGAGCGAGCGGCGAGCAAGGGCGGTGGCTGGGTCACCGTGGACGCCGTGGGGTGGTGCGCCGAGCCGTCAACAGCAGGCCGATGATGGCGAGCAGGGCCGGGGCCGGTTCGGGTATGGCCGTGATCACACGGAATTCGTTCATCACAGGTCCGGCGAACAGGCGGAACTCAACCGTGTAAGGATCCACCAGCGTGACCTTGGCGTGGTCGAACTCCTCCATGCCCCGGTAGGTGAAGCCTTGGGCGTAGACCGTCCCCGGCACGCCCAGCAAGGAGTCGCTGTCGTTGAGATGCTGCGTCATCACGATGGCGCCGAGGACGGGATTCTGGAAGGCGATCGTCCCCTCCACCCTGGTGAGGATCAGCGTGGTGCCCACCGGATCGTAGTGGACGAGGTGGCTGTTCACGCCCAGGCCGGCCGGCAGATCACCTCCAAGCGCAGCCGGCGGCACCGGCTGACCGATGGTCGCCGTCCAATCGAACGGGGCGATGAGATCCACGTGCAGGGGCGCAGCGAGCACCAAGCCGTGCCGTTCCTCGAAGACGAATGCGTGATCGGTATCCTCCTTGGCCCCCAACAACAGCACGTCGGGCAGCGGCTGAATCAGGACCGATGACGAGGTCGAGATGATGTCTGCCGCGGCGCCGGTGGTAAGCCAGCCGGCCATGATCGGAAGCGTCAATCGCTCCAGGTTTGATCGCATCCTCATCTCTCTCCTCCCCTTCCCAGGCATCGGCGGGCGACTCACTGGTGATGTGAGCGCGGGAAAACCACTGCTCTGCTCCACCAGGAGAATAGGAGCCGAAAACGCGGTTGACCAGAGAATCGTGCAACACGGGAACGCGAAACCGTCTGCGGATGTAGTCTGGCGCCCGGAGGTGACACACTGGAGCGGGACGCCGCGCATGGGGAGGGTAGCCGCGAGGTTTGGACGCGCTGCGGATCAGCAGCCGGGGGGACGGGGCACGCCGGCCCCAACGAAGCATTGCAGGAATGCGGCCACGTCGTGGTAGTCGACGTCCTGGTCGGTGTCGGCGTCGACGTTGGCGTCCTGGCAGGCGGGGTCGGCCTGCGGAATCGTCGGGCCGGTGAAGCACGCCTGCAAGTGGCCGTAGTCGTCCTGGTCGACGTCGTTGTCGCGGTCGAAGTCGGTGGACAGCACCGTGAGCACGGGTGAGTCCGAGGTGAGCGTGCCGCAGGTCGCGGTGACGACGCACCGATAGCCGCCCTCGTCGTAGGTGTCGACCGAGTGCGCGGTCAGCATCGTCGTCGTGGTGCCGGAATACTTGGCCGAGTCGCTGAGGTTCACGCCGTCTTTCTGCCAGCGGTACGTCAGCGTGCCCTCGCCGACGGCTCGGATGGCGAAGGTCACATCGCTGCCCCGCGGCACCCGCGGCGTCGCGGGGGGCTGGGGCTGCAGCAGGATCTGGGTGCTGCGCCTGACCCGCAGGCGGGCCGAGTACGAGGTGGTGGTCCCGGTGGGCCCGGTGACCTCGCAACGATAACTGCCAGCCTCGACCGAAGTGGGCGTCAGCACGGTCAGCGTCGACGTGGCGGCGCCCGCGTACTTCGCCCCGTCGCCGATCGGGCTGCCCTGGAACAGCCAGGCGTAGCTGAGTGGAGCGGTACCCGTGGCGGTCACGCTGAAGGCGGCGTTGGTACCGGGGCACACCTGCCGCACCGGCGGATGCTGGGTGAACCGCGGCAGGTCGCCGGTCGAGACCAGCGTCAGCAGGTTCTGGCTCATCCAGCCCACGGTCCCGTTGAAATCGCACTTCCACCAGTAGATGCTCTTGGCGTAGATGCCGCGGAGATGATGGTCGAGGATGGTGGCCTGGGCGTTGTTGCCGAGGGTGGCGATCTGCGTGTACTGCGTGCCCGGCCCGAGGCGCAGGGCGTTGTTCGCCGATGTCGTGCGGACGAGGTCGCCGGAGCTGAACGCGGTGGACTGCTGCTTGGCCAAGGGCGTGCCCATGAAGATGCCGTTCACCACGGCCCGCTGCGAACCGTCCGACGGCTTGTTCTTGAGCACCCCGTTGACGATCATCGTCGACGACCCGCCGCCGTCCTGGTTGATGCCCCACTTCGCGTCCAGGTAGTCCTTGCAGAAGTTGCCCAACTCGGTCATGGTCATCCCCACGCTGATGCTGGACCGGCCGTCCACCACGACGAAGTACAGGTAGTCGTCGTTGTAGGCGATCGCCGTCCGCGGGTGGCGGACGGCCTGCCCGCCCCAGACGTGACCGTCGCCCATGAAGACCTCGCCCCCGCCCAGACTCGCGTAGGTCTTGGTGAACGGGATCGGCGTGCCGATGAAGGGAAAGCTGATGCCGACGCGGTCGCCCACGTGGGCTTCGGCCAGCAGCGTCGTGGCCCGCGTGCCCGTCGCCGACAGCACCACGTGATCGAACGGAATCTGCGTGCTGCCCGCGTTCTGGCGGACCTGCCGGATGGTCCCGACCGGAGCCTCGGACAGCGGCACGACGACCACCGGCCGGGTCATCTCCACCAGCTCCTCCACGCCGCTGTTGACGCTGCCGGTGGTGCTGCCGTACTGCGGCGTGTAGACG
>JACQVT010000452.1 GCA_016209665.1 Planctomycetota bacterium
ACCGGCTGGTGCAGAACCCGCACGTGGCCACGATCGGCCTGCCGTTGCCGGATCAGGACGGGCGCGAACAATTCGTCGGGTGGGTCGGTCGGCAGGAGGAGCTGAGCCGGCTGACCGAGATGGCGCCCAAGGAATTGGCCAGCCTGTCGAACGGTCTGAGCCTGGTGAGCCTTAACGTGCTGCTGTCGCGGGCCCGCCAGGGCGGGCAAAGGATCGACGCCGAGCGGTTCCGGCAGCTCAAGAAGTCGATGATCGAGCGGCAGTGCCAAGGCCTGGTCGAGTTCATCGAGCCGTCGCACACGCTGGACCTCGTCGCCGGTCAGCAGGCCGCCAAGCAGCGACTGCGAGAAGACGCGGAACTGATCCTGCACGGCCAGCTCGAATCGGCGCCGATGGGCTATCTGTTCTCCGGCCCGGTGGGCACGGGCAAGACGTTTCTGGCCGAGTGTTACGCCGGCTCGATCGGCATTCCGTGCGTGAAGCTGCGGAACTTCCGGTCGAAGTACGTGGGCGAGACGGAGGGCAACTTGGAGCAGGTGCTGACGGTGCTGCGGTCGCTGGGCCCGGTGGTGGTGATCATCGACGAGGCGGACGCGGCCCTGGGCAACCGGTCCGCGGAAGGCGATTCGGGCACGTCGAGCCGGGTGTTCTCGATGATCGCGAGCCAGATGGGCGACACCCGTTACCGCGGCCGGATCATCTGGATGCTGCTGACCTGCCGACCCGACCTGCTGCCGATCGACCTCAAGCGTCAGGGCCGGGCGGAAGTGCACATCCCGCTGTTCTACCCGCAGGACGAGGGGGAAATCCGGGCGATGTTCGCCGCCCTGGCCCGCAAGAACAAGGTGGAACTCACCGAAGACATCTGGCCTCTGCCGGGCATCGTCGATCGGCACCTGAGCGGGGCGGACATCGAGAGCGTCCTGCTGGCCGCCAAGCGCCGGGCCCTGACCGAGGGGGCGGGTACGATTTCCCGCGCCGCAATGACCGAGGCGGTCAACGACTTCGTGCCGTCGGCCCAGGGTCTGGAGAAGGAGCTGCAAGAGTTGGCGTCGGTGCTCGAATGCACGCAGCTCAACTTCCTGCCCCCCCACTGGCGCGAGAAGGTGGCCCAGCCCGAAGGCCGGGCCAGATTGCAGGAACGGATGGTGGCGATCCGCAGTCTGTTGCGAGAGTGATCGATCATTCCTGTCGAAGGGAGCACGCATGGCCAAGAAAAAGAAGACCGCCAAGCCGAAGAAGACCGCGAAGAAACCGATCCGCCGATCGGCGGTGAGGAAGAAGTCCGTCAAGCCAGCGGCGAAGCGCGCGGCCAGACCGTCGGCCAAGGGCAAGCAGGCGGTCAAGGCCGCGGCGGCGAGCAGGCGCACGACCAGTTGGCTCGACGATGCCACGCAGAAGCCGTTGATCGACCGGTATGCGCGGCAGCTTGGCTCGTTCATCGAGGCCATGGCCGACGGACGGATCGAGCAGTCGGAGGTCGAGGCCCAGGAGCGGCGGCTGGTCAAGCTCATGCGCGAAATCGAGCCGCAGCTCGGCGACGCCCTGCACGCCCGCGTCACCGAACTGCTGTGCGAGCTGACGGCCTACGATCTCATGCAGATGCTGTATGCGTTCAGCACGAACCGGCCGCAGGCGACGTTCCAGGGATAGTGCGGCGTCACACCTCGGTCGCGGTTGGGACTGCGACTCTGTGTCTCGCTGGCGCCCGCCGGGACGGGCATTCCAAAAAATCGGTCGGTTTATCATGGCCCCGCCCGGCAAGCGGTGTTTCAATGGGCGGGCGAGGTCGGCCCCGTCGAGCGTCGGCGCGGACCCGACCAAGGAGGCTCCACCACGGGATCCACGCCAATGAAGGGAACGCGACGCGAACGATCGAAAACCGGCTGGGACGCGGCAGAGCTGCTGGGCACGCTGTTCGAACTGCTGTGCATGATTCTGTTGCCGATCGCCGGCTGCGATCGAGGGGACCGCCCTGGGGCGACGCCGGCCCCCGTGGCCGCAACGCCCAACGTCCCCGCGGCCCGGCCATCGGCCCAACCCGCGCCCTACGGCGACGCCAACCAGATTCCGCTGCCCGCCGCCCAGCAGCGGCTGTGCACGGCCGTCGTGATCCTGCTCGACACCTCGGGCAGCATGACGCAAGCCGTCGGCGACCGCGCGGGCGGCCGTTCGCCGAAGCACCAGATTGCCCGCCAGGCGCTCGAACGAATCGTCAACTACACCATCGACTGGAAGAAGACGCATCCGGACCGCGATCTCGAACTCGGGCTGTTCACCTTCAGCAGTTCGGCCCGGGCCGTGCTGCCGATGGGGCCGTTCGACGCCGGCAAGAGCCGCAGTGCACTGGCGTCGCTGACGAAGCCCGGCGGCGGCACCGCGATCGGCGACGCCCTGCGGCGGGGGTTCGAGGCCCTGTACGCATCGGGTTGCGTACGGAAGTACGTCATCTGCATCACCGATGGTGAGAACACGACGGGGCCGCGTCCCGACCGCATCGCCCGCCAATTGTACGCCCAGACCGGCGGTGAGGTGGAGATCCATTTCATCGCCTTCGACACCTCCGCGAAGAGGTTCGGTTTCCTGGAGAGCGTGAACGGCCACATCGTCGAGGCGGCCGACGGGGCCCAGCTTGAGGCTCGGATTTCGGACATCTACGAGAAGCGCATTCTGGCCGAGGCGATGCCGGCGGAGCAGCCATGATGATCGTTGACAGGATCGCCGATCGCGATGATGTTATGTTCGGCGGCGTGCGAGACGGCATGCTCGCACGGGCCGCAGAGAACGGACCGGCTGGAAGCCGGTCCCACACTCAGCAACCGCTAGCATGGGAGACCTGAACATGGCCGGTCAACCGAAAACTCCGTTCTACGTGACGCTGGCAGTCGTGATCGTCGGGCTGGTCGCGTTCGCGGTGTACCGCAGCGACGTGTTCGCGCCCAAAGCCAGGCCAGTCGATACCGGCGGCGGCGGGACCGAGGCGCCGCCGCTGGCCCAGCCGGTGGAGGACCCGGGCGGGACCACCGGCATCACGACGGTCAAGGAGTACGCCTTCAAGCCCGCCGAGCGTCTGCCCGCCGTCAAGGGAACGTCGGCGTACAAGCCCCTGACCGACGGCACCGTGCAGTTTGCCCTCAACGTGTGGGCCGGTTGGGCGCCGATCATTCTCGCCAACAACGGCTTCAAGGCCGACAAGGCATGGAAAACGCCCGACGGCCGGGACTTCAAGGTCGAGCTGGTACTGATCGACAACCCGGTGGCGATGCGCGACGCCTACGCGGCCGGCGACGTGCACATCGGCTGGGCCACGCTGGACATGGTGCCGCTGTTCATGGAAGGGTTCGTCGATTCGGCGGGCAAGCCGCGGGACAGCCGGGTCATGCCCCGCATCTACCAGCAGGTGGACTGGTCCAACGGCGGCGACGGCATTGTCGTCCGCGAGAGCGTCAAGACCGTTGCCGACCTGCGGGGCAAGAAGCTGGTGCTGGGCCAGAACTCACCCTCGCACTACTTCGCGCTCAACATGCTGGTCGCCGGCGGCGTGCAGCCCTCGGAGGTCAAGATGGTCTTCACCGAGGACGCTTTCCAGGCGGCGGCGGCGTTCAACGCCCAGCCGGACATCGCGGGGGCCGTGTCCTGGGCCCCCGACATCTACAACCTCGAGAAGGTCCGGGGCAACCGGATGCTGGTGACGACGGCGACGGCCAACAAACTGATCGCCGACGTCTGGTTCGCCCGAGCCGACTTCGCCAAGGACCACCCGGGCATCGTCGAGTCGCTGGTCCGGGGCATCTTCGACGCGATGGTGGAGCTGAAGGACCAGGCCAGCCAGAAGAAGGCGGCGGAGCTGATGGCCCAGGGCTACAACATTCCGGCCAGCGATGCCCTGAGCATGCTCGGCGACGCCCACAGCACCAACTGGGCGGAGAACTATCAGTTCTTCGTCAACCAGAACAACCCGGCCAATTTCGAGCGGGTCTGGTCCAACGCTTACTACCTGTACCGGCGGATCGGGGCCATCACGCACACGCCGGTGCCGTTCGATCAGGTCATGGACTTCTCGGTCATCGAGAAGCTCGGCCAGGAAGACAAGTACGCCTCGCAGAAGGACGAGTACAAGGTGCAGTTCACGCCGGCGTCCACGACGGAGATCCGGGCCGAGGACGAAATCCTCACCAACACGGTGTTCATCCACTTCTTCCCGAACAGTTGGGACCTGCACAAGAAGGTGACGAAGAAGAAGGACGGTCAGGACGTCGAGGAGATGTACGACCCCAACGTGGATTTCGTCCTGGAGGACATCGCCAAGCTCACCGGGCAGTTCGGAGCCGCCCGGATCATCATCGAGGGGCACACCGACGGTTCGATGCGCGGTCAGGTCACGAAGAACCTGGTCAAGGAGCTGTCGCTCAACCGGGCCAACGCCGTCAAGGAGGCCCTGGTGGAGAAGTACAAGCTCGATCCGAACCAGTTCGCCGTCGAGGGTCTGGGCTGGGACCGCCCCGCCGACCCGAACGACGCCGACAACCACGCGAAGAACCGCCGGGTCGAGGTCAAGGTGTTCCCGGCGGAACGGCAGGGATGAGGGCGCGGGAACATCCAGGTTCCCGAGATCGTAACAGCGGCGAGCCGCGGGCTTCATCCCGCGCGGCCCCAGGGAGGACCACCAC
Source organism: Planctomycetota bacterium (assembly GCA_016209665.1). Classification (GTDB taxonomy): domain Bacteria; phylum Planctomycetota; class Phycisphaerae; order UBA1845; family PWPN01; genus JACQVT01. Next base: position 4,671 of record JACQVT010000452.1, read on the forward strand.
GCATGGCGGATTCGTCGGCGCCGGCTCGGTCGGCAATGCTGCCGCCGCGGGAAGGGAAACTGGCCCGCGGTCTGCGAACGTTCTTTCGCCTGCGGGCTGAGACGCCGCTGTGGCAGACGGTCGCGTTCGGCGTGTTGTGCGTGGCCGTGTGCCTGGGGTTGTGGTGGTTCGCCACCCGCGGCGAGGCCGAGGAGCGCCTGCTGAGTCCGGCGGTGCTGCCGAGCCCGGCCGAGACGTTCGCCACCTTTCACAGCCTGTGGTTTGACCGGGAGCTGACCCGTAATACGGGCGCGAGTCTGCGCCGACTGACCACGGGCTTCGGGTTGGCGGCCCTGGTCGGCGTACCGCTGGGCGTGCTGGCGGGCT
>JACQVT010000447.1 GCA_016209665.1 Planctomycetota bacterium
AGACGACCGGCAAGATGCCGGTCCCACATCAGACGACCGGCAAGATGCCGGTCCCACACGGGTCAATGCCGCCCGCGTCAATTCCTTAACCAACGACAACGCCGAGTCACCGTCCACGTAGTTGTTGAAGGATACACACTCGTCGTCCTCTCCAAGAAACTCCGCCAAAACCAAGTCGGGCTCCATAGAAGAAGCATCTGCCCAAATCCCGGCACGACTGGCGGCCTGATGGGGATTCTCGCCGTACCGCAAGGCCCCGAAATCGAACAATCGCAAGAAACGGTAGCTTGATCTGTCCCACGGCATGTGACTCAGCCAACTCGAAATCTGGGCGTCGTACCAGCAGGTCTGCATGAATGCATCCCTGGCTGACCCACGCTTCGACCAATCGGATGGCTGACCCCCTCGACGAAGCCCATCTAGGACAACGTCATAATCGCGGGGATTATGAACCACTGACACATGCTTATGATTCTTCGCCGCGGCGCGGAGGAGGCAGGGGCCGCCGATGTCGATCATCTCGATGGCGTCCTCGAACTTGCAGTCGGGTTTGGCGATGGTCTGCTCGAAGGGGTAGAGGTTGACGACCACCATGTCGATCGGCTCGATGCCGTGCTCGGCGAGCTGGCGCATGTGGTCGGGCTTGTCGCGGTCGGCCAGGATGGCGGCGTGAATCTTGGGGTGCAGGGTTTTGACGCGACCATCGAGCATCTCGGGGAAGCCCGTCACCTGCTCGACCATCGTGACCGGGACGCCGGCGTCCTTGAGGACCTTCGCGGTGCCGCCCGTGCTGATGATCTCGATGGCGAACTCGTCCACCAGGGCCCGGGCAAACTCGACGATGCCCGTCTTGTCGTAGACCGCGATCAGTGCCCGCTTGATCTTGAGGTCGCTCATGAGGGGGATGATAACAGGGAGGAGGGAGGAGGGAGAAGGGAGAAGAGGGAAGAGGAATGCGGGATGAAGGGGATGCAGAGGATGAGGCAAGCGGGCCGGGCAGGGGGTACTGTCGACGAGCCGCCGCCTTCGGCTCTGCGGCCCGGGCTCGAAGAGGGTTTAGCCCGCGCATGGGTTCGACGCGGGATGGCCCCCGGGATCATTCCACAACCGGGATGTTGGACCGCAACGGGTCGCGCGGGGCGGGTCTTGGGGCCGGGGCTTCCTCGGCGGCCCGGACGGCCGGCGAGGGTGTGGGCACCGTGACCTCGACCACCGTGGGAGTCTGTTCTCGCTTGGCGCGCCGTTCGGCCGCTTCCCGGCGCAGTTTGTCGATCGCGGTCTCGCGATCCTCGAACTCGACCGGAGCGGGGGCCGCCGCCGGCATGAAGCTCGCGAGCTGCAGGGGAGGCGCCCCAGCGGGGCGGATGCATCGGATGGTCCCCAGCCGCGTCGTCAGGAACACCGCGTCATTCCAGGGGTTGGGGATACCGCCGTCGAACCCGCCGGCATCGGCTACGGCCAGCGGCGCGGCCGGATCCCTGCCGATCAGCGCAATCTGTCCGTCCCCCCGAAGCACCACCACGCCGTTTGACCACTCGGCCAGGAACTCTCGTGCCGCGGGATCGAACCACCCCCTGAACTCGCCAGGCTGCTTGGCAATCCGCTGGAGGCCCCCGCCGTAGGTCGACTGATAAACCGCGGTGCCGGTCAGGGTCGGTCCGCCCTGTGGAATGCCGGCCAGCCGGTACTGCCAGACGATCTCGCCGGGCTTGTCTTCGGGGCCGGTCTCGCCCATGTCGATCGCGTGGAGCAACTGGTTCTCGGTGGACAGGTACAGCATGTGCCCGTCCTGCGCCAGCGGACCGCTCGGTCGCGACTGCAGGTGGTGCTTGAACAGGACGCGATGGTCGGCGCGGTCGACGTTCTTGATGCCGGCCACGAGCCCGACCTCGTCGGCAGCCACGACGATGTTCAAGGCCGGCACGTAGAGCGGCGCCAGCGAGACGTACCCATCGAAGCTGACCCGCCAGTGAATGTAGTCGTCCCGGAGCCGATACGAGGCCAAGTGCCCGCCCGGGTGCATCACGAACACGTGTCCGGGGGCCACCGCGACCGGCGCCGCGCACGACTTGGCCACATCCAACCGGTTCACCTCCACGCCGTTCTTCGGATCGAGCAGCACCACGTCGTGCAGCAAGGTGAAGACGACAGCGTTCACGTCCTTCGCATGGTAAGCCAGCGGCGGCCAGAGTCTGTCGCCCTCCGGGACGAGCCGCCGAATCCACGAGACCTCGCCGGTGTCGGCCCGCATCGTCATCACCACGCCGTCGGTCCCGATCGCGTAGATCAGCCCATCGAGCAGATGAAACGACGTGAACTGGGCAACCTGTCCCGCCGGCAGGTGCGAGTCCCAGACCACCCGGGCGTCCAGACGGGGGGCACGATAGGGCGGCGGGGCCGGCATGATGTCGGGTGCCGTCCCGGCGGCCACGGCACCCTCGAGCGCGGTCAGGCCGACGATCGCCGACATCGCAACCGCCAACAGGGGACCGACCGGCGGGCGCTGCGGCCTCGACAGGCTCGGCACGGGCTGATCGGTAGGCTTGGACATCGGCTACTCCTGCACAGGTTGGCTGCTGGGTGGGCGGGGACCCAGGATCACCCATCCGACAACCACGCCGTCGACCCCGGTGCGTGACAACCCGTCACCCCCCGGGCGGTGGTCGGTTCCCCGCGTTGGCCGTCGGAGCCCGCGGAACCGGGCGGGACGGTTGAGGCTCTCCTCATTCAACACCGTCCGGGGCCCGCGGTCAAGTCAGGCAGCCGTCGGCGTGTCGGGGGTCTCGTCCGACTTCAACCCGTCGCACGCGACGGGGCTAAACGACCCCCATCTGTCGCCGGACAATCGCCCCGCGCCGACCCCTGCCCGATGGGCTTGCAAACGGTCTGCCCCCCGGTATAGTCTACTGACGGCGTTGGCCGGTGCAGCCTTCGCAGGTCGCCGCGGCGACCGGCGCAGGCTCGGCGGGGGGTTTCCGGCCGTCGATCGGAACAAGGGATGGTCCCTCCTGATTGCTGGTAGCGTTCTCTCTTTGATCAGGCACAAGGCAGGAGCCCGCAGTTGACCACCACAACAAAGGTATTCGTTATCCTCGTATGTCTGTTCGCCCTGATCTTCACCCCCCTGGCCATTCAGTTCGCGGCCCGATCGCACAACTGGAAGCTGACGGCTGAAAATGCCCGCGACCAGGCCGAGACCGCCTATGCCAACGAGCGCAGCGCCTACGCCGTGGCCGCCGCCGAGATCGAGTACTACGAGGACCTGCTCAAGACCGAACGCGGCAACCTCGCCAACGCCCAGTTGCGGATCGGCGAGCTGGAGCGCGAACTCCTCAAGCTCCGCGAGGAGCGGGACGGGCTGGCCGCCAGCCGGGACAGTTGGCAGAACTCCGCCCAACTGCTCACCAGCCAGTTGAACGTCGAGTTGGAGCGGAACAAGAACCTCTCCGACGCGCGCGAAAAGGCCTTGGCCCGCGAACGCGAGCTGCAGACCCAGAACCTCCAGCTTGCCGACCGGGTCAAGGAACTGACGGCCGAGGTCGCGATCCTCGACCAGCAGGCCAAGCAGCGGGTGGAGGAACTGGCCAGCTTCCGGGAGGAGAACCGCAAACTCCGCGAGCAGCTCAAGCTCGGGCAGGCCGGCCAAGTGGTGGCCACCGCCACCCCGACCGCCATCGCCGCCGCCCCCCTGCCGACGGGCCCGATCTCGGGCGAGGTGTCGGACGTCAAGGGCCCGCTGGCCACCATCAACGTCGGCTCGTCGTCCGGGGTCCGCGAAGGAATGGTCATGGTGGTGACCCGCAACGGCGACTACATCTGCGACCTCGAGATCACCGGCAACGTGACCCCGAACGAATCGGTCGGGCGGGTCATGTACGAGGAGGCCGGGCGCCGCATCCGGGCCTCCGACAAGATCCAGGACGCCACCTCGTTCGAGACCCGCCGCTAGCCGGCCGGCGGCGATGAGCCAGGAGAAAACGCCATGGCCCAGACAACCAACAGCCCCCAGGTCGAGCCCCACGACAGCCTGTATACAACGCTCCTGGTGATTTCCGCCGTCACGCTGCTCATCGGTATTATCTTCATGATCGCGCGGTCCATCCAGTTCTTCGATTCCATCTGGCCCAAGGGTACCCCGGCGTAACCGACCGCGCAAATTCTGCCGGTTCGTTCCCTCAGGACCGCGTCAACTCGTTGACGCATTCTTCGCTGGGTAGCGTTGGAAGAACGGCAACAGCTTGCCTTGGTCCCGAAGACCCGCCCGCCGGTCCGGTCATGGAGCCCGCATGGGCTTCAAGGTTGAGCGGGTCTCGCAAATGGGGAGGAGGGTGGTACAATGCCCCCCGCTCAGAATCGATGAACGGTGCTCGGTCCGCGCGGCGGCCGATCGAACCGCCGAGGTCGACGTCGCCTGACCAATAGGGTCTGGAAGGGTTGCTCCCGTGTTTCTCAACTCGCTGCTTGGGCTGTTCAGCCTCGATATGGGTATTGACCTGGGCACGTGCAACACGCTGGTGTGCGTGAAAGGCCAGGGCATCGTGCTTAACGAACCGTCGGTGGTCGCCGTCCGCAAGGGCACGAACCGCGTGCTCGACAACGGCAACGCGGTGGGCCTGGTGGCCAAGGAGATGATCGGCAAGACGCCGGGCACGATCACCGCCATCCGTCCGCTGCAAGACGGCGTGATCGCCGACTTCGACATCACCGAGGCGATGTTGGGTTACTTCATCCGCAAGGTGCACGGCCGGCGGTCGTTCGTGATGCCGCGGGTGGTGATCGCCGTACCGTCGGGCATCACCGCGGTTGAAAAGCGGGCGGTGTACAACTCGGCCGAGCGGGCCGGGGCCCGCCGCGTGTACCTCGTGCCCGAGCCCAAGGCGGCCGCCATCGGGGCCGGCCTGCCCGTCGCCGAACCGCGGGCCTCGCTGATCATCGACATCGGCGGCGGGACCACCGAGGTCGCCATCCTGTCCCTCGCCGACATCAGCACCTGCGAGTCCATCCGCGTCGCGGGCGACGACATGGACGAGGCGATCGTCAACTACATGAAGCGGACCTACAACCTGATGATCGGCCCGCAGATGTCCGAGAAGGTCAAGATCGAGATCGGCTCGGCCACCGAGCTGGAGCAGGAACTCAGCATGGAGGTCCGCGGCCGCGACATGATCAGCGGCCTGCCCCGCAAGACGATCGTCAGCAGCGAGGAGATCCGCGAGGCCCTCAAGGAACCGGTGGGTCTGATCGTCGAGGCCGTCGTCCGCGTCCTCGAGAAGGCCGAGCCCGAACTCGCCGCCGACCTGGTCAACGAGGGCATCTGCGTCGCGGGGGGCGGGGCCCTGCTCCGCGGCCTGGCCACCGTGCTAAGCAAGACCGTCGGCCTGAACGTCCGCATCGCCGACGACCCGCTCACCTGCGTAGCCCGCGGCACGAGCATCTTCCTGGAGAACCTCAACGCCTGGAAGGACACGATGGAGTCGGACGAGGACGACCTGTGAGTGGAGAATGGAGAATGGAGACATCGCTTCCGGAATCGTTTCTTCTGTCTCCATTCTCCATTCTCCATTCTCCACTTGAAGGCAGCAGGCGAATGTGCAGCCAATAGGAGTGACGCGAAAGTAGCACCCTCATGTACTACCGCCGGCTCCGCAAACCTTCCAAGCCCACGATCTTCGCCCTGCTGATGGCGGCGTCGGCAGTCTTGATCCTGCTGCCACGGGAGTTTTTGGGTTCCGCCCGCCAGATGACCCAGCTCGTGGCCCTGCCGCAGTATGGCGTGAGCCGGCTGGCCCAGGGTGTATCCCGATCGGCCGCCGAACTGCGGTTGGAGACCGTGCCCGCCCGCGAGCATGACGAGCTGACCCGGAGCAAACAGGCCCTCGAGAACGAAACCATCGCCCTCCGCCAGCAGATTCTCCAGCTCCGGACCACCGTCGACGAGCTGCAACAGCTCCGCGGCCGGTCTCGGTTTCCGGCCAACGGCCGGCTGATCCCGGCCCGCGTCGTCGGCTGGGACGCCGTGCCCGGCCGCGACTCGATGGTCCTGCTCAAGGGCCGATCGCCCGCCGTCCGCCAGGGCGACTGGGTGACGTCCCGCCTCGCGGTGCAGGCCGGCGGCAACGACGGCATCCGCGAGGATCTGTGGGTGCTGGCCCGCGAAACGCTGATCGGCTGGGTCGAATTCACGTCGCCCTATGTGTCGCGGGTCGTGCTGCTCAGTGACCGCTACGCAAACCGCGCCTGGCGAGTCTACGTGGTCGCCGTGGGTCGCGACAAGGAAGACGAATTCGTCTGCGAGCGCGGCGAGCCGATCGTGTTCGCGCTGGAAGGGCTCGGCGACGGCAAGATGCGCATTCCCGACGTTGACGCCCGTCTGGTCACCAGCGGCCGCATCCGAGAAGGCGACGTCGTCACCAGCGACGGACAGGACCCTCGGCTGCCGCTGGCCATGGTGATCGGCGAAATCGTCAAGTTGCAGCAGGTCAAGAAGCAACCGCTCCTGTACCACGCCATCGTCAAGCACCGCTGCGACCCGAAGGACATCGCCGAGGTGTTCGTCGTCGACGTTCCCCACTGACGCCACCGAGAACACCGCGAGGACAGGCATGACCGACAGCCCACAGTACCGCGGAAGCGTGACCTATGTGGTGCTGTTGTCGCTGGTGGCTGCACTGGGCGGACTGCTGTTCGGATACGACACCGCCGTTGTGTCCGGGGCCATCGGCTTTTTGCAGCAGCGGTTCGAGCTGGATGAGATCAGCAAGGGGTTCGCGGCCTCCAGCGCGCTGGTGGGTTGCATCCTCGGGGCGGCCTGCGCGGGCACGCTGAGCGACCGTCTCGGCCGCCGCACCGTCCTGCTCGCCTCCGCGGTGCTGTTCACGATTTCAGCCATCGGCTCGGCCCTTCCCCGGAATCTCGTGGAATTCAACCTTGCCCGCATCATCGGCGGCGTCGGCGTCGGCATGGCCTCCATGCTGTCGCCGCTGTACATCTCCGAAGTCGCTCCGGCCCGCATCCGCGGCCGGCTCGTGTCGGTCAACCAGTTCGCGATCATCTCGGGCATGTTGGTCGTCTACTTCGTCAACGCCTGGGTGGCCGGCGTGGGCGACGAGGCCTGGAACGTCGCCCGCGGCTGGCGGTGGATGTTCGGCTCCGAGACGCTGCCCGCCGTGCTGTTCATGGTCCTGCTGTGCTTCGTGCCCGAGAGCCCCCGCTGGCTGGTCAAGCAGGGCCGAACAGATCGGGCGATCCGCGTGCTGTCCCGCGTCGCCGGCCCGCGGCAGGCGAGCGAACAGTTCGCTGAAATCGAGCAAGCCATCGCCCAAGAGGGCGGCTCGCTCGCCCAACTGCTCCGGCCGGGACTCCGGATGCCCCTGCTCATCGGCGTGGGACTCGCCGTCTTGCAGCAGGTCACCGGGATCAACATCGTCCTCTACTACGCTCCCGAGATTTTCAAGAGCACCGGCCTGGCCGCCCGGCACGCCATCAACGACACCGTCATTGTCGGTGCCGTCAACCTGGCGTTCACCCTGGTGGCCATCTGGGTCGTCGACCGGGTCGGCCGCAAGCCGCTCCTGCTGCTCGCCTCGGCGGGCATGGGCATCTCGCTGGCCATGCTCGGCCGGGCGTTCGTCCGGCAGGACTTCGCCGGCAAGGCCGTGCTCTTCTGGACACTCGCCTACGTGGCGTCGTTCGCCATCGCGATGGGGCCGGTGGTCTGGGTGGTCATGGCCGAGATCTTCCCCACCCGCATCCGCGGCCGGGCCATGTCGGTTGCCACCGTCTGCCTGTGGGTCGCCTGCTTCTGCGTGTCGCAGTTCTTCCCCTGGATGCTGGGCAAGCTGGCCGGCCACACGTTCTACCTGTACGCTGCCATGTGCGCGGTGGCGTTCGTGTTCGTCGCCCTGTTCGTCCGCGAAACCAAGGGCAAGTCGCTGGAGGAAATCGAGTCGGCCTGGCGGCACGAATCGTCCGGCCTTTGAAGGAAAGATCCAGATGCGTCAATCAATCGCCATCGCTTTCATGACAGGTGTTTCCATGTTCTCGACCCACGCCAATGCTCAAGTCGGCCCGGAACCGCTGTTCGTCGTCCCCGAGGGCGTCCAGACCCGCTGGGCCAGCTCCGAGAACTTCAAGGGCGAGAAGGGCCAGGGCGGCAAGGTGAACGCCGGCCGCAAGGGCTCGGCCTGCTTCCCTCTCAAGGCGGGTGAACACCGCACGCTCGCCGAAGTCAGCGGCACTACCGGCATCGTCCGCCGCATGTGGGTGACGATCCCCGACCGCACGCCCCAACTGCTCCGCGGCCTGCGACTCGACATGTACTGGGACGACGCGGCGAAGCCCGCCGTCTCCGCTCCGTTGGGCGACTTCTTCTGCCAGACGCTCGGCAAGATGGCGACGTTCCAGTCCGCCCTGTTCTCCAACCCCGAGGGCCGCGGCTTCAACGGCTGCGTCCCCATGCCCTTCCGCACCGGCATGAAGATCGAGGTCACCAACGAGAGCGGCCAGGACGTGTCGATGTTCTTCTATGAGGTCGACTACACCATCGGCGACAAGCTCGCCGACAACGTCATGTACCTCCACGCCCACTGGCGCCGCGAGAACCCCACCACGCTGCAGCGCGACTTCGCGATTCTGCCTCGCGTCAAGGGCCGCGGGCGGTACCTCGGCTGCGTGCTGGGCGTCATGGCCGACATGGCCAAGTACTTCAACTCATGGTGGGGCGAGGGCGAGGTCAAGATCTACCTGGACGGCGACGAGGATTCCCCCACCCTCTGCGGCACCGGCACCGAGGATTACATCGGCACCGGCTGGGGCCAGGGCCCATACGCCCATCTCTACCAGGGCTGCAACTTTGCCGACGGCGTCAAGAACCACTGGGGCTTCTACCGGCTGCACGTACCCGACCCGGTCTATTTCCACCGGGATTGCCGCGTCACCATCCAGCAGATCGGCTGTTGGAGCCCCGAGACCAAGCCGCTGATGCACGGCCTGGGCCAGCCCGTCTACAAGGCCGGCAAGGGTCTGGAGCCCCTCGACTTTGGCCCCGAGGGCAAGCTCGGCGGCTACGGCCTGTTCGAGCGCCAGGACGACTGGTCGAGCTGCGCCTGGTTCTACCTCGACCGCCCGACCAACGACCTGCCCCCCCTCGCCGCGGTCGCCGAGCGCATCGCGGGGTTGAAATGACCGCGCCACCCCGCGATCGGTTATAATGTGGGGGGTCGGGAGCTGACAGGAGCGTACCATGAGCACGATCGACGATGCTCAGAAACTGCTGGCCAGTATGAATCGATCAGAGAAGGCCCAACTCCTCAGGCACATCGTCGAGGATCTGGGAGACTACCCCGGCATCGAGTCTACGCCCGGCGTTTGTGGTGGTGATGCGTGTATTGTGCGGACGCGCATCCCCGTCTGGGTACTGGAGCAAGCCCGCCGGACCGGCCTGTCCGAGGCCGAGCTGCTATCAGCGTTTCCCACCCTCCGGGCATCAGACCTCGTCAATGCCTGGGCCTACGTGCGCGGTAACCTGCCGGAGATCGAGACAGCGATTCGAGAGAATGAGGCAGCCTGATGGCGAGGCTGTACGCCAACGAGAACTTTCCCCATCCAGTGGTCAACGAGCTTCGCCGCCTCGGGCA
>JACQVT010000482.1 GCA_016209665.1 Planctomycetota bacterium
CGTCGCGTTGGTCGGGATCGGCTGTCCCAGTCCAACGATCTGGGTCATCCATCCATCCGCGACCGTTTCGACCCGAACGAGGCGTCATTATATGGAACGCGGTCGAGATCGGCCAGCCGTCGGGCCGCCGCGTTAAGGTCGTTCGGCCGGCAGGTGGTTGGCGGCCTCGAACAACACGTGAGGATCGACGCCGGGGGCAAACCGGAACGCGTGGGCGGCCCGGCTCAGGTCGTTGCCGATGACGTTGACGAATCGGGTCCCGTCCGTCAGGTGCAGGAATGCGGTTGCGCCGGCGGGGGCGGTGCAGCCTCGAATCAGAATGGTATCGCTGTTTTTCAACACGATCGTCTCGGCAGCCTCCGGCGCAGCCTGGGCCCGCAGCCCGGTGACGGTCAGGTTGCGGACGTCGTCGCAGACCAGGGCGGGCCGGCGGTCGGGTTTCTCCCAGCCGACCTGCACGTTGTCGAGGACCAGGCCGTCGACGTGACGGACGTAGAAACCGTAGGCCGGGAGCGTGCCGAACATCGTACACTCGGGGTACTGGCCTGGCTGCTCGGGCACGTCGCGTCTCGCGTGGTCCAGCGTGCCGCCGCCGGCGAACGTGATTCGGATGTCGCGGAGGGTGACGTTCTCGATGGGGTGGCCGGGCAAGCCGGCGATGGCACAGCCGGTGTGGGTCGCGCCGGTGGCGACGACGTTGCTGATGATCACGTTGCGGAGCACGCCGACTCCGGGAGCCGGAGCGTCGGGCGTGTGCTTGCGGGCCCGGTTGCCCAGCCGCAGAAAAATGGGGGCCTGCGTGCCCTGGACGGCGATGTTGGAGATGGTCACGCCGTCGATCGTGCCGCCGTCGACGGTCAGCAGCGAGATGCCGCTGAGCTGACTGCGGCCGACGCCGGGAAGGCTGGGGCGGTGGACCGTGCAGTTGGTGATGGTGATGTTGCGAAACCCGCCCGTGCTCTCGGTGCCGAACTTGATCGCGTTGCAATTGCTGGCGACGTTGCAGTCGGAGATCGTGACGTTCTCGCAGGCCCGTGTGCCGGTGCTCTTGAGCGTGATGGCGTCGTCGCCCGACTCGCCCGTGCAGCCGATGATGCGGACGAATCGGCAGCCGTCGATGTCGATCATGTCGTTGTTGTGGTTGCAGTTGCTCAGCACGGTGACGCGTTCGAGCGTGACGTTGTCGCAGGCCAGGTAGTGCTGCACCCACATGGGTGAGTCCCGCAGCGTGATGCCGGCGACGCGGACGTGCCGGCACTCGACGAACCGCAGCAGGTAGGGCCGCTGGAGGTAGCCGTTCTGGCCTCTGGGCGGCTTGAACGCCGGATCGCCGCCTTGGCCATCGATGGTGCCCGCTCCGACGACGCCCACGTTGCGGGCTCCTTCGGCGTAGATCAGGGCCATGTCGACGTACTCGTCGGTGTACGAGCGGTAGGCCGGCCGGTGGCGGGGGTAGTCGGCCAGATCGGTGCTGCCCAGCAGCGTGGCCCCGCTTTCGAGATGCAGCGTGACGTTGTCCTTGAGGACCAGGGTGCCCGATCGCCAGGTGCCGGCCGGAAACCATGCGGTGCCGCCGCCGGCCGCCGCCGCGGCGTCGATGGCCGATTGGATCGCCGCCGTGTTCATCGTCCGGCCGTCGCCGACGGCGCCGAACCTCGCGACGGAGTAGAACGGGTCCGCCGCGGGCCGTGACGCCGGTCCCTGCGCGAGGGCGAAGGCATTCAGACAAGACAGCATTGCCAGGACGTGTGTCGGCGTCCGACGCATGGTAGGTTCCTCCTCCAGAAGGTGCGGCTGCATGTCGCTGTCAGAGCCCGGAGCGCAAGCGACGGGTTGCCTCGACAGATGTGTCGACACCTGTACTGGGTGCAACCCCGCGCTCGCGCTCGGGGTTCTGACGGCCTACGCCAGTCCGGCATTGCGGAGCAGGTCGAGCATCGTCCGCCAGTCGCGGCGGATGTGGTCGAAGTTGGCCTCCTCGGCCGCGGAACCGGGCTCGACCTTTGGACTGCAGTATTCCGTGTGCAGCGAAACCGGGCCCGCGAAGGCCGCATCCTTGAGCCGGGCCAGCACCTGACCGTGCCGGACCATACCTTCGCCGAGCGGCACGTCCTCGGCGGCCCACTTGCCCTTGGCATCCTTCCGCCAGACGAAATCCTTGACCGCCAGCAGCGTGATCCGCGGGGCGAGCAGATTCAGGCCGATTTCCCAGCCGGCCAGGCCGCCCTCGGCCGTCGCGTGGCGGGCGTCGAAGTAGCACCCGACATCCTCGGCCGCCAGCCCCTCGAGCAGTTGCCAGGCGTCCCACATCGCCGCACCCACGCAGCGGCCCGAGTGAATGTGGTAGCCCGCATGGACTTGGTGCTGGCGACACAGGGCCGCCACGTCGCGAAGGCGAGCCTTGGCGTCGGCGACCGTGGCCGGAATCCGCCCCATGTCGGCATACAAGTAGTAACCCAGCTTGAGGTAGCGGATGCCCAGCCGACCGACGGTCTGGACGATCCGCTCGGCGTGCTCCTTGCCGGCGTCAGTGATCGCGGTGGTGATCATGGGCACGGCGACGCCGGCGGCCTTGAACCGCTCGATCGCCGCGGGCAGATCGTCGGCGACCTTCTCCGGCAGGACGTGTCCCCCCGGTCGGCAGGTCAGGTCGACCGCGTCGATGCCCAGGTCCTTGAGTATGCGGGGTAGTTCTGCGACCTTGCGATTGCCCAGCGGCTTGGAGAACAGGCAGGGCTGGACGCGGCGCGGCCCAACCGCGGCCGGTTCCGCGGCTTCGATGGCCTGACTGCCGACCCGGCCGGCGGCGCTCAGCCCGGCGGCCAGGGCGGCGGACTTCACGAAATCGCGTCGACTCAGATTGATCTGGCCTTGCGTCATCATCGCCGGTTTCTCCGGGATCCACACGCGCCTCTCACGACGATCCGGTCGCCTGGGTGATCGGCGGCTGCATGTCCGTCGTCAAGCCCAGCCGCTCGCGCACCTGGCGCACGAACCAGCGGGCCGTCACCTCGCCGGGCAGCATCGTCGCGATGGCGACCTTTCGCAAGCCGCCCAGGTGGGCATGTACCGTATACCACCTGTGGCTGCCGCTGCTGGCGAACTGCTTGTACTCGATGGAGCGGACCTGGTCGGCGGGGATGCTCTTGAGCCGATGGATCGGCCCCCAGCTTCGGCACACGTTGATCTGATCGGCGTCGATCGTCACCATGACTCGGCCCAGCATTCCCGGCAGCATGCAAATCATCAAGCCGGTAATCGGCGCGAAGAACACCAGCATACAAACGAAAAACCACGTGCCGTAGATCACGCCAACGGTCATGAACGCCGTCACGCCGCCGAAGATCGCCACGAAGACGAGGAACCAGAGGAACATGCCGAGGCCCGGCCAGCAGGAGACCACGTATTCCCGCGTGTGGGCATCGATGTCGGCGAATTGAACTTGTCGAGGTGAGGGTGACTCGTCGACCAGGACTCGGGGGTCTTCGGGCGGCGCGATCGGTCCGGATTCGTCCGGCTCCGCGCCCTCCGCGGCGAGGTGATATACCGGCACCTCGAAGCTCAGGTCCAGATCGGCGCCGGGCAGCGTCGATTCCGCCCGCAGCGTCCACGAAACCTTGTCGTTGGGGTCCGCGTCGCTGGAGGCACGGCAGGGCCGCCGCGGAATCTTGAACTCGACGGGCACCACGAGTTCGGCCTGGCCGAACCGCGACGCGAGGTTCTCGTGGACGCGCGTGTCCTCCCACAGCGTGGTCGTCTCGGTGGAGGATTCGCCTCCTGACTTCGTCGTGTGCTGCCGCACGCAGCGGAGCGTGAGGTGCACCTGGTCCAGCGCCGGTATCGAGCCGGGCAGCACCAACCGGGCTCGAAACGCACCGCCGATGGCGCCGGGGAACGTATCCAGTACCAGGCGGGTCTGGCCGAACCGCCGGGCCCGCAGCGTCAGCACGACCGCGGCGGTGAGGATGAGCCCGGCGATGAGGGGGAACGCCATGGTGATTAACGCCCAGTAGTTGAGCCGCTCGGTCAGCTCCCCGGGCAAAAACGCGACGATCGGCAGGCTGACCGCGGTCCACAGGGCGGCGAAGGCCCAGGCCATGCCTGCCTGCCGCGCGACCGAAGGATGCACGATGCCGTCCACCCACAGGTCCGATTGCCGCCACGGCTCATCGGGGTAGAGCTGAGCCAGCACCTGGTTGCGCCGCCAGGCGGCCCGGCTGCGCCAGCCGTAAAGCGTCAGGCCCAGGCCGATCGATCCGAAGATCGCGACGAAAACCGTCGTGAACGCCAGCAGCGGATAGCGCAACTCGCGGTCCAGCAAG
>JACQVT010000483.1 GCA_016209665.1 Planctomycetota bacterium
GCGTGGGTGTGGTCGCCGTCCCGGATGACGGGGGTACCGTTAACGAGGACGTGGTGGACGCCGGTGGCGTACTGGTGGGGGCGGTCGTAGGTGGCGTTGTCGCGAATGGTCGCGGGGTCGAAGACAACGACGTCGGCGAGGAAGCCGGGCGCCAGGCGGCCGCGGTTGGCGATCTTCAGGTTGGCGGCGGGCAGCGAGGTCAGACGGCGGACGGCCTCCTCCAGGCGGATCAGCCGCTCATCGCGGACGTACCTGCCGAGCAGCCGGGCGAACGCCCCGTAGGTCCGCGGGTGGCGGTTGCGCTTCAGGAACACGCCCTCGGCCGAGATCGATCCGCCGTCCGAGCAGAAACTCATCCACGGCCGGCGAATCTGCGTGCGGACGTTGTCCTCGGACATCGAAAAAAAGATCGACGCGACGCGGCTGTCGTCCTCGATGACCAGGTCCATCGCGGTGTCCTCGGGCGGCGTGCCGCGCATGGCCGCGACCTCAGCCAGCGACTTACCGGTCAGCGGCTTGAGCTGGTCCTGCTTGAACCCGATGAGCAGGATGCCCTTCGCCCCGCCCGCGGAGGTATATCCGTTGTCCCACGTCGAGGCGGGCTCGTTCATCTCGCGGCGAACGCGGTCCCGGACGGCGGGGTCCTTGAGCCGCTCGACCCACGCCTTGTGGCCGCCCTCCTGCACCCACGGCGGCATGACGGCGTCCAGGCCGGTCGAACTCGCTTCGTAGGTGTACATGTCGGCCGTGATCGCCAGACCGGCGTCGCGGGCCTCCTCGATGCGGCCGAGGAACGTGGGCAGCTTGGCCCAGTTGGCCTGGCCCGATGCCTTGAGGTGGTAAATCTCGGCGGCGACGTGGGCCGCGCGGGTGATGGTCAGAAACTCGTCGAAGGCTTCCAACAGGTGGTCGGCCTCGTTGCGCATGTGCGAGATGTACATGCCGCCGCACTCGCCGGCGGCCCGGGCCAGGGCGATCAGCTCCGCCGTGTCGGCGTAGGCGGCGGGGGCAGAGCTCAGCGACGACGCCACACCCATCGCGCCTTCGCGCCTGGCCTCGCGGACCAGGCGGCACATGGCCTCGAGTTCGTCGGGCGTGGGACGCCGGTCCGCGTGGCCCAACTCGTGGATGCGGACCGTCGTCGCCCCGACGAACGACGCGACGTTGGTGGACACGCCCCGCCGCACGAGGTAGTCGAGGTACTCGCCCAGCGTCGTCCAGCGGATGTCGTATCCGATGTCGCCCTGTTGCTCGAGGTCCTCGGCCTTCATCCGATCGTTCCAGGGCCCCATCGAGCTGCCCTCACCCATGACCTCGAGGGTGACGCCCTGGCGGATGTCGCTCTGCGATCGGCCGTCGACGAGCAGGTCGTCGCCCGCCCAGCTCAGCATGTTGATGAAGCCGGGGGCGACGGCGAGGCCCGCGGCATCGATCTCGGTCGTGCCGCGGCAGTTGCCCGCCTGGCCGACGAGCGCGATGATGTCGCCGTTGATGCCGACGTCGCCGATGACGGCCGGCCGGCCGCTGCCGTCGCAGATCAGCCCGCCGCGGATCAGAATGTCGAAGCCCTGGGCCATCGAGTCGACCTTACTCTCCGTGTTCAACAACTCATGTGGGACCGGCTTCCAGAGTGTGTGGGACCGGCTTCCAGCCGGTCCGTCGACCGGCAAGATGCCGACTCCACACCAAGGCTCACTCCGGACTCGTGGTCGTGGCCGGCTGAGAGGCCAGCGCGCCGTTCATGATCCCGCGGAAGATGGCGAACTCCAGGTCGTACACGCGCTGCAGGCCCGAGTCGGGCAGCACGTCGCCGGTCACGCCCATGTTGTTGTCGGTGAGCCGCGAGCCGAAGCCGATGACCGTGATCGAGCCCGCCCCGTACCGCGCGGTGGTCCCGACGGGCACGCCGTCGACGTGGGCCCACGGCCGGCCGCCCTTGACCGCGCAGGCGGACTCGATCGCCACGGGGTCCCAGCCGCCGGTGCCGGTGAGTTGACCGTCCACCCTGCGCGCGTGGTCCACCGACAGATCGAACGGATAGAGCAGGCTGTTGGCGATGGACTTGGCGTTGGCGGGCATGTCCACGACCAGCACCTTGCCGCCGTCTTCGACGTACTTGACCAGCTTATCGCGGACGGCCCGGATGACCGGCTGATCGGCGGCATCGGAATCCGGGGCGAGGAACACGAGCATGTCGCCCTTGAAGGCCGCATCACCCGAGGCCCGATGGGTGAACCACCCCAGCCGCAGCACCCACCGCTCGAAGATGCCGAACTCGTCGGGCTTGCCGGCGGTAAAACCGTTCGTGGCCAGGCCGGCGTCGCAGACGGTGCGGTCGAACATCACGCGCACCATCGGTCGCACGGGTTGGGCGACGGGATAGGCCCGCGCCTGGTGGTCCCGGATGACCAGCCCGGTCGCCAGCCAGCCCAACGCACCCGCGGCCAGCAGCACGAGCCAGGCCCCGTCCCAGCGTCGGCCGGCGACCGCGGCGGCGAGCAGCAGCACCAGGCCGACGACCATCAGGCCCGACCGCGGCTCGGTGGTGCCGTTCCTGTGGTTCAGCCATTCGATCATGCCCAGCATCAGTTCGGACTTGCCCGGATCGAACACGCAGAAGTTCGAGAATTGGGTCGAGTCCGTGAAGGCGGCGACGCGGCCCGCGCCGCGCCGCGTGGTCCACAGTTGCACGAACGCCCCGTAGCGCATCTCGGGGCGGTCCTCGGCCTGCGGGTAGAAGTTGCTCGCGTGGTAGTCGGCGGTGAGGTTCTTGAGGCCGGTGCCCACGATGGCCGCCCGGCCCGGACTCGAGCCCGGATCGATCGAGCAGGAAACGGCGAAATCGAGCGGCGGCAGGTGCTGTACGATCGGGTGCGGCACCCAGGGCTTGGTATAGAGTTGCTCGAAGACCGAGTCAATGCCGAACAGGCAGTCGTAGCGGAACTCGAAGCCGAACCGCCGGGCGACGTCGTTGAGGTGCGTGCCGGTCTTGAACACGTCGGTGTGCTCGCCGATGAGCAGCAGCCCGCCGCCGCCGTTGACGAACCGTTCGAGGGCGGCGATCTCCTCCGGCCCGTAGCGCGAGCGGTTGGGCACCTTGAGTATCAGGACGTCGACGTCCCCGAGCGCGCGGTCGTCGATCGCCTGCGCCAGCCGGGACATGTCGTAGAACCGCGAGCAGTAGTCGTAGATGCAGGCGTAGTTGTAGCCGGATTCGTTCCCGTACCACTCGGTGTCGAACGGCCGGGTGGTCGGCTCCCACGTCGAGTGGAATTCGTCGACGGCGACCCGGTAGCCCTTCCGCGATCCGACGGGCTCGTAGAGAGCCGCCGCCGTCAACGCGGCGACGGCAAGGAACGCCAGTCCGCCGGCGAGGACCCTTCGGAGGGCTCCGGCCGTGTCCGATATCGCCGCGGTGTGCTCATCCGCGGACGGCGGCCCGGGCACGAACCGCCAGGCCAGCAGGACCGGGCCGACCAGCAGGCCAAAGTGCAGCCAGGTGTTCCACAGTTGCGCGACGACGGCGAGCGGGGCGTCGAAGTCCGTCCGCAGCACGCGATGCAGGTACAGCGACAGCATCAGCCCCACGCGGATCGGCAGCCATGCGGCCACACACAAGACCAGTCGAACCACCGCCCGGATCAGCCAGCCAAGACGTCGGCCGCGAGGCAATTCGGTCCGCGCCCGCAACGCGAGCATCGCGACGCCGCCGGCGAAAAAGCAGAACGTCGCCGGATCGATCAGCAGACCCCACGTCGCCCCGATGGGGTGTGGCTGCCGCATCGAGGGCAGCACGACGTCGCCTCCGGCCAGGCCGGCGTCGATGCCCACCAGGCGGGCAACGGCGTACACCAACTCCGCCAGCGGCCGGGGCAGCTCGTGCGAACGAGCGGTCCGGGCCTCGTAGATCAACATCGCGAGCGATTGCGCGACGAGGATCATGCCGCCGACGAGCAGGGCGGCGGCGGCCGCCCGCGGCCAGCGACGCGGGATCGGCAGGGCCGCGACGATCGCCCCGACGAACAGCAGCACGAACGACAGCCGCCAGGGCCACGGCGCCAGCAGCACGACGGGACACATCACGATCGCGGCGATCGCACATTCCCACCGCGTGGGCAGGCGGCGAACGGTCCCGACCACCAGAGCGGTGCCCGCCGCGACGAGCAGGCCCCACGCCGTCCAGTCGGCCTGGTGGTAGTAGCTCAACCCCGCCAGCCACGACGTTGCCAGGATCCCAATCGCCGCCCACGCACGTCCCACGGTCACACCTCACTGCTCTGTTACTTGTCCGCCGGCCGCGTCGTCGGGTCGGTCGGCAGCCACCGCGGCCGGTCCGTCAGGTGCGCGATGAACCACCGCCAGAAGTCGGCGTTCTCACGGAGCCCCTCGAATGGTTCACCGCCCTCATGCTCCAGGTTCTTGTTCATGGCGAAGCACGTATCGCCCACGATCACCGCCTTGCCCCGGTCGATCCGCCGCATCAGGATCACCGGCACGTCGCCTGGACCGTACGCGATCACCCGGGCGTCCGTGTCCGTCGAGCCCACGGGCCAGGCGGCATGGAATCGCACGTGGGCCATGTAATCATCCACCTTGATGAACGGCGATTTGAAATGGCCCATCGGTTCGGGATCCGGCGTGCCCGGCAGCGAGCCGGGCGGGAGGCCCACGTAGAACCCCAGGTCCCACAGCAGCGAGCGTGCCGCTGCCGACCGCTCGTAGCCCACGGTGCAGATCACGATCCCGCCGTTCTGGACGAAATCGAGGATGGTTCGCCGCTCCGCCTGCGAGTATTCGCGCGACGGGGCGACGATGATCAGCAGGCCGGCCGGTCGCAGTGCCTCGGCGTCAAACGTGTCCATGTTCATCGCCAGGAAACCGTTGCGCATCAGCGTCAGCGTCAGCCCGCCCAGGCCGTCCTCGCGCCAGGATTCCTCGCTGCCGGCGGGCAGGTGCGACACGTCGATGTAGGCCAAGTTGCTGGGCGATTGGCGGCCGCCGTCGGGGTGGACGGTGGCGGCCCGCGAACTGGCGCCCGTGCAAACGAGCAGCGAGACGGCCAGGCCGGCCGACACGAGAACCACCCGCAGGCTCGATAGGTGCTTCCCGCCGATCAGCAACACCAATCCGATCGCGGCCAGCAGGCCGAGCACCTGACGCCACGCGGGCGTTGCTGTGGCCGTGTCGCCGGCCAGGTAGGCGAGCAACCGCGACGTGAACCGGTGGGCACCGACGTTGATGCCGTTGGTCATGCTCGACGTGTCGCCGAAGACGACCACCTTGCCCTCGCCGACCGGTTGTTCGGCGACCAGGACGAGATCGCCCAGCCGTTCGCCCGCGTCGTAGCGGTGGTTGCCCATCAGGGCCGCGTCGCCGCCTTCATCGCCGGGGTCCGCCCAGCCATAGCGGCCCACGAGCACGGGGCGGGCCGGCCGGCGGGCGTCGACGCTGGCCCCGATCACCACACCGAACTGGTTGCGGTCGTCGGCCATGCCCACCGTGGTCGGGTGGGCCAGCGCCTCGTAGGTCTGGAGCCAGCCGCCGACCTCGAACATGGCCGAGTCGAACCGCACCCGCATGGCGGTGGACTGGATCGCCTCGTTGAAACGACTCCCGCCACTTGCACGGCTTTCCCGAAGAACCTTCCCACGGCCCGCAGATTCTCGAGGTCGGTGATTCTCCTCGCCGTGTCTCCGCGTCTCCGCGTCCCCGCGTCCTTGGGTTGCGGGCGCAGCCCCCGCTGCGCCGAACTCGTCCTCTTCCTCTTCCGTCTCCTTCTCGTGCACCGTGTGCTCGCCCATCATCAGCAGACTCCCGCCGCCCTGAACGAAGTCGCGGATGCGGTCGAGCTGGCCGGCCGTCCACGGCTTGTTCGGGTACAGCAGGATGAGCACATCCGCGCCGCGCAGGTCCGGTTCCGAAAGATCGGGCGACACAAGCAGCTTGCCGCCCAGGCTCTCGACGTACGTGCCGAGCATCCCGTACATCCCGACCGAAAGGCGGCCGTATTCCCCGTGCTCCGGCTTGAGCCAGTTGAGGAAGCCTTCCTTGTAGGTCACCACCTTCTTGCCGGCCAGCGACGGCTGATGGGCGTGCAAGGCGGTGAGTGTCGGCAGCGCCACTGCCAGGATGAATGCGGCGAACGTTGCGGTTGCTCGTCGGAGCTTGACCGGGGCGGAAGAAGGCGGGCATGGATGCCCGCCCCCCAAAACGGGGGTCGCCGGTGCAGCCGCGTCGAGGATGCCGGACCAACGGAACATAGTCCCCGCGACGACAAGATGCAGCAGACCCGCCAGAGCGGGCAGGTTCCAGGGCACGAGCGTCCGGAGGGCCGCCGTCCAGGACCACTCGGCGGTGTCCTCGGGCGTGCCGAGGGCCTCAACGATCGCCGGAGCGTGGGCCAGCACGACCAGATAAACCAGATGGGCGGCGGCAATCGCCACCGCCGCGTACCCGGCCCGGGCCAACCGCGGCCCCGGCGTGATCAGCAACCAGCCGGCGTAGACCGCCGCCACCAGGATGAGGAAATCGAGGCCCGCGAACGTGGCCCCCACGGCCAGCGGCCGCCCGGCAATCCAGCCTCCACCCCGGCCGATGGCCTCTCCCACCGAGTCCATCGCCAGCCACAGCCAGGGAGCGGACGTGACGCCCAGGCGGTACACGCCGAAGACCGCGACGGCCGCCGCCGTCAGAACGACAATCTGCCGTTCGGGTTCAGGTCGTCCAACCGCGAGCAGGGCGAGCACGAAGGCCACGCCCATCACGTTGACCACCGGCTGCATCGAGCTATTCATCGCCAGAGCCACGCCGATGGCGACCGCCGTGAACAGCGTCCGAACACTGAACAACCGGCCGGGCCACCCCGCCACGATCGCGACGGTCAGCGCGACCCACGTGAACGCGTGCCGCAGGCCGTGTCCGATCAGCCCCGTCGAGCCGGCGGCGATCCAGCCCGCGGCCATGCCAGCAATAACCATCAAAAGGAGGTACATCGAGGTGCACGACGCGAGAGGTGGCTGGCCCGCAGCGCGGGATCCCCGGTCCGGGGGTTTCGACACCGAGGCCGTTTGCCGGTTGTGCGACTGAGGTGCCATAGGGACGGTCAGTGTAGAGTGGCCAGACGGCCAAAGAAAGGGGCGGCCATTGCTGACCGCCCCTTGGTTCATTCACGCACTCATCGATTCCCGACCGCCACTCGCAGCGGGGCGACGTTACGTCGACTGCACGACGAGTGGACACGTGACCTGGACGGTCGGGCAGACCGTCTCCGACCGCCCGCTCGGTACGCTCACGGACGCCTCACAAGAGGTGCCTGGCTCCGGCGCCGGGCAGATGCTCGTGGCCGTCGGGCACTGGGTTTCCACCAGCGGACAGCGTGTCTCTACCGGCGGGCAACTCGTCTCCGCTGCTGGGCAGTGGGTCTCCACCGCCGGGCACTTGGTCTCCACGGGCGGACAGGTGGTCTCCGCCGTTGGGCAATGGGTCTCTACCGGGCAGACGGTCACCGCCGGATCGGTCGGCGAGCACTGCGTCGGCGACGGCGGGCACTGCGTCAGCACGGGTGGACACTGCGTGAACGACGGCGGACAGTGTGTCTCCGCCGGCGGGCAGTGTGTCTCCGCTGGCGGGCAACGCGTCTCGGCCGGCGGGCAGTGCGTCTCCGCCGGCGGGCAGCGCGTCATCAAGTGTGGGCACTTGGTTTCTGCCGGCGGGCAGTGCGTCTCCTTCGGAGGGCACCTGGTCTGGATCGGCGGACACCGTGTCTCCGCGGGCGGGCAATAGGTCTCCACCGGGCAGATCGTCAGCGCCGGATCAGTCGACGAGCACTGAGTCGGTGCCGGCGGACATTGCGTCAGAATCGGCGGACACAACGTGGTCACCGGCGGGCAATGGGTCTCCTTCGGCGGGCACCGGGTCTGCACCGGCGGGCACCGTGTCTCCACCACCGGACAGCGAGTCTCCATCGGACAGACCGTCAACGCCGGGTCCGTCCCCGAGCACTGCGTGGGCGACGGTGGGCATTGCGTCAAAATCGGGGGACACAGCGTCGTCACCGGCGGGCAGTGCGTCTCCCTCGGCGGGCACTTGGTTTGCACCGGCGGGCACCGTGTCTCCACCACCGGACAGCGAGTCTCCATCGGGCAGACCGTCACCGCCGGATCCGTCCCCGAGCACAGGGTCGGTGACGGCGGGCAGTGCGTCAGCGCCGGCGGGCACAAGGTGGGCGCCGGCGGGCAGTGCGTCTCCCTCGGCGGGCACTTGGTCTGGATCGGCGGACACCGCGTTTCAACCGCCGGGCAACGGGTCTCCACCGGGCAGAACGTGGCCACCGGCCCCGTTGCCGAGCAAAGGGTCGGCTTCGGCGGGCACTTGGTCTGGATCGGTGGGCACTTCGTCTGCACCACCGGGCAGGCCGTCTCCCGCGGCGGGCACTTGGTCTGCACCGGCGGGCACTTCGTTTCCGACTGCGGGCACCTGGTCTGGATCGGCGGGCACTTCGTTTTCGACGGCGGGCAGGCCGTCAGCTTCGGCGGGCACTTGGTCTGCACCGGCGGGCACTTGGTCTCCACAACCGGGCAGCGCGTCTGCGACGGCGGGCATCGGGTCTCAACCGGCGGACAGACGGTTTCCCTCGCCACGCACTCCGTGGGCACCGGCGGGCACTGCGTGGTCACCGCCGGGCAGCGTGTCTCCACCGGCGGGCATCGCGTCAGGGCCGGCGGGCACCTGGTCTCCACCACCGGGCACCGCGTCTCCAACGGCGGGCATCGCGTTTCAACCGCCGGACAATACGTCTCCCCCGTCCGGCACTCGGTCGGAACGGGCGGACACTCCGTTGCCACTGGAGGGCACCGCGTCGTCACCGCGGGGCACTTCGTTTTCGACGGCGGACACTTGGTCTCCACCGCCGGGCAACGCGTCTCCAGCACCGGGCATTGGGTCAGCACCGCCGGACAGGCCGTCGGGTGCACGGGCGTGATGGTCGGCACGGGGATTGGCGAAACCCCTTGACCATACGCCGTCGGCAGCGCTAACCACAAGACCGGGCTGGCCAACAGCGCGCACAGGCTACATCGCCTCAACCATGCATCTGTTCTCATGGCCAACCTCCTGAAACCACAATACAACCACTCCCGGGACCCTCACCCGGGTCGTCAGACTTGAGATGGAACGTGTAACCACCACCATTATACCGCCGTCCCCGATGCGGTCAACCGGCAAGCGCGGCAACGTAAAGTTCGACTCAAGGTGGGAAGCGCCCGCACTACAGCTCAACGGAGCGTGAGTCCGGTTATTGCGACATCCGGCGGAAATCATGGATGTGTCGGATCCGAGCGCCATGCGGGAAGCGGCCTCGGTTTCGGTGGGCGTGGCAATTACTCGTGGCACAGTCGCCCACGACTGGGCGTTCTGAGTCCCGCGAAACCAGCCGAGGGCGGCTGGCCCACACGGCCGCCACAACGGTCTGCCGCACCCAGTTCGATGGTTCCGACAGGTTTTGATGGCTGGCGGGCTTCCCAGACCGGTATACTGACATAGTGCGACCGCAGGGGAGGGGTCGCCCTGACCGGTCTTGCCGCGGGACCCCGAGGAGCAGGATAGGCGTCTGGCAGTCCCACACGGGAGGGGATCCATGTGTTGCTGGCGAAGAGCAGTTGCGGTGGCGTTTCTGGGCGGCTTTGGAGTGCTGGCCCATCCATCGGCGGCGGGGGCGGCCTTTATCGTTGTGACCAGCCCGACGAGCACGAGCGTCTGGGACGCCGGCACCACGCACAACATCACCTGGTCGGACAGCGGCGTCGTGGGCTATGTGTTCATCGACTTGTATCAGGCGGGAGTCTTCCGGCAAGACCTCGCCTACGTGCCGGTTTCCGACCGCACGTACTCATGGGACATCTGTGAATACATCGGCGACGGCAACAA
>JACQVT010000484.1 GCA_016209665.1 Planctomycetota bacterium
CGCCGCCAGCATCACCGCCACCCATCTCGCCGTCATCGTTTCCGCTCCTTTCCGTTGTGAGCAATGTGTGTGCACCGTGAGCACCTCATTCAGCTTCGTAAATTCCCTCGCAGCCCATTACCGCCCGCCTCCCGCCGCACGACGGAAGGGACGAAGATTGTCTGGTTCGCTGGATCTCCGACGACATCGGCCCGAAAGGGGTGGTCGCGACCGACCCGGCGGCGACCCGCCAGGAAACCGTGCTCCTACAGAACTATACCCCCCATTGGGCGGTCAACCGGGAACTGCCGCAATCCCTCCGGGCCCCGCCCAACCGATCCGGCATCGGTATCCGGGCCGGGCTGACCGACTTGACGCTGAACATGCGAGCGTGCCTCCGCAAACAGCTCCATCATAACAGAGTGACCCGCCCGGCACAAGCAAATCTTATTACGGCGCGATAGTTTCGGCGTCGCCCCATCTTTATCGGCTGTTTTCGGACTTAACCTTATAAGAACAGGGTGTTTATAGACGAGAATTCGCCATCGAGACGGGCGGGAGGGGCTTGCATTTTCATGACGGCGTGATTATTCTGGCGGTATGGGCGTACAACAGATCGACGGGAGCGACCGATCCCAGGGCAAACGGAAGGCGACCAAGCGTCGACCGCTTTACTCGTCGGTGTGCGACGCCTTGCGCCGCCGGCTCATCTCGGGCGAAATCCCCGGCGGGAGCCGTCTACCGCCGTTGCGGAACCTCGCCAGCCAGTTCAAGGTGAGCACGATCACCGTTCGGCAGGCCCTGCGTACGTTGGAAGAAGAAGGACACTTGCAGTGTATCGCGGGCGTCGGGGTCTTTGTGCATGCCGCCGCCCCGCGTCGGCCGGCCACGCAGCAGATCACCATCGGCTTTGCCACCATCGAAATCGAAAGCGCATTCAGCATGCACATCGCCCACTACCTCGAGGAGGCCTGCCAGCAGCGGGGGTGGGGCGTGCAGTTGTACAACGCCCAAGGTGACCCGGAACTGGAGGCCCGGAATCTGGCCCGGCTGGTCAACTCGGGTCTGAATGGCGCGATCATCCTGCCCGTGAACGATCCGAAGAATTTCGAGGCCCTGGTGCAGCTCAAGCTCGGCGGGTTCCCGTTTGTCCTGGTGGATCGCGCCGTGCCGGGTCTGCGGGTCGACCTGGTGGAGTCGAAGCACGAGCAGGGCGCATACATGGCGACGCGCCACCTGCTGGACCACGGCCATCGCCGCGTGCTCATGGTGACGCAGCAAGTGGACCTGGAGCCCGTGGGCGCCCGCATGCGCGGGTACGACCGGGCCCTGCTGGATGCCGGCATCGAACCGCTTCGGGCCTGGAAGGTCTGGCTCGACGATGCGGCCACCTCCCGGGGCGGCCGCGAAGGAAAGCGTTGGTGGGGAGCGCACCAGGCGATCATACCCGTGCTCCGTTCGATCGATCTGCCGGTGGCGGTCTTCGCCCACAATGCCTACAGCGGATGGGGGGTGTTCGAGGCCTGCCGCGACCTGGGCCTCAACGTGCCCGATGACGTCTCGATCGTCTGCTTCGACCACGCGGAGTTCCTCCGGGCGCTGACGCCGCCGATGACGGCGATCTGGCAGGCGACGGACATCATCGCCCGCACCGCCGTCGAGTTGCTCGAGCGTCGGCTGGCGGGCGACGCGGCCGGCGAGCCCGAGCACATCCAGATCGACGTCGAGCTGGTCGAACGAGGCTCCGTCTCCAGGTTCGGCCCTCGCCCCGCCGGCCAGGCTTCGCGTTGATTCGCGCTCAAGCGTGGTACAGCCGCCCTTGGCACGCCGCGCGGCTCTGCCGCTCTTGGTCGCCGAGGCGACCGCGGCGAGTCAAGGGCCGCCGTCGAGGAGGTTGGCCATGTTGCGGACGTCCATCGTCATGCGGTTGCTGAGCAGCGCCGGCTTGGTTGTCACGGCGTGCCAGATCGGGCCGCCCGCCGGCAAGCCGTCGCTGGGCTATCTCGAACACCGCGGGGTCCGGCACGGGCTGCGGGAGTTGACCGAGCCGGACTATCGCGCGGCCAGCGGCGAAGGGAAGGTCGGCGAGATGCTGCTCGATTTCATGCTCACCTCGCCGTTCACCGTCCGCTGGTTCCGCCCCGGGCCGGCCAGCGATTTCAACCACGACGGCCACGTCGATTTCGCCGACTTCGACCGCTTCCAGGCCTGCGTTTCCGGCCCGGGAAACCCGCCGGTCGATCCGTATTGCCTGGCCTGCGACCTCGATGTGGATGATGACAACGACCAGGCCGACTTCGGCCTTTTCCAGAACTGCCTCAGCGGCCCCGACGACCCCGTCGACCCGGCGTGTGGGCCGTAAGGTTCTGCCTGGCGTGAGCAAAGCACTCGCGGCGGGACACGGCGGATTTATCTTCCCATCCAGATGGCCGTGGTCTCCGCGCTCGCGTCGTGACCTGCCGGCATGGAAGCGTCTCGTGTTGCCAAGAACGTGTCGATGTCGAAGCCGCGGGCGAAGGTATCGCCGCTGGCCGCGCGATAGTCCGGCTCGGTCAACTCCCGCAGCCCGTGCCGGACCCCGCGGTGTTCGAGATAGCCCA
>JACQVT010000485.1 GCA_016209665.1 Planctomycetota bacterium
CTGCGCGTGCCGTCCGAGTCGCATTTGTTGACCTTGAGGGACGTGGACTTCACGCGGGGCAGGCTTCACGTCGTCAGCCCCAAAACCGAGCGGTTCGCCGGCCACGAGCGGCGGACGGTGCCCATCGAGCCTCGGCTGATGAAGCTGGTCCTGGCCCGATCTGAGGAGATGGAGCCGGGGGATGGGAGGCTCGTGACGATGCGGGGGTCGGGCTACATCCGGGGGACCATCGCGGCGGCGATAGGCCGGGCGGGGGTGGAGCCGTGGGACAAGCTGTTCCAAGCCCTGCGATCGTCGTGCGAGAAGGAATGGGCCATGACGTACCCGCAGTACGCGGTCAGCAAATGGGTCGGTCACAGCATCACCGTCAGCGGCAAGCATTACGCCAACAGCGTGCCCGATGAGTTGTTCGACCGAGCCGCCGGGAGGACGCTCTGGCTGGCGGCGCAAAATCCGGCGCATTCTGCGGCGGAACTGCCTTGTACCGACCAGGAAACGAAGAACCCCGCCGAAGCGGGGTCTTCGTCTAAGTCAGTACCCGCCAGTACTTTGTCGCAAGTACTGATAGGACAAGGACTTGGAGGCGGCGGGAATCGAACCCGCGTCCCGTGGTACTTCAGCCGAGGTTTCTACGTGCGTAGTCGGTGCATTGAGTCTCGGCCGGCGGACGCCCATCGACAGGCTTCCGACGGCCCAGCAGCGTGAGTTTCTCGCCCGTCCGTCACGCGGCCAACCCGGACAGGCCAGCCTGCTGATTGGCGCCCCGGCCGACTAGCAGGCGTTGTCGGCGGGACGGGTCGCCTAATTAGGCGGCCATGCGCAACTGCGAAGAGTTGGCATTTAAAGGTTTCGTCAGGTGTTTAACCAGGCCTCCTGACAACCTGGACACGCGGCCTCGACCTCTTGTGACCCGGTCGAACCCAATTCGCCCCCAATGGGCTAGGTCCATTATACCATACGCCGCCGCGTGGTACGAGGTCCGGGGCTGAAGTTTTACTCCGCTGGGCCGCTTCCGGAGCGGGTGTGAGAAGCCTTTCCGAACCGTGCCCGTGTGAAGCGGTCCCCGGGGAACAACACCCGGAAGCCAGGACCCCGTTTGCGGGCGCGGTTCGGACACGCCCAATGATCGCCACACACACGCGTCAACCGGTCACCTCGTCTGGTGGTGCTCGTAGACCACCTCGCCGGCAACGTCGTGGAAGCGAAAATGAATCGTGCTGGTGGCGGCCTCGCCGGGGGTGACGGCGATCGACAGGAAGCCACCCTTGACCCGGTGGAACCGATGGTACGCGGGGTCGTGGCCGGGCGAGCCGCCGGCGTGTCGGTCGCTGGCCGGGCCGCAGGAGAACTCCTGCACGCCGGTTTTGGGATCGACGGAGTGGTACTGCCAGTGGCGATCGCCGCAGGCGACGAAGAAGTTGCCGGGGCAATGCTGGGCGGCCCATCGGCGGAACCACTGACCCTCGTGGGCGAACGTGGCGTTGGCGTGGTTGTCGGCCTTGTTGCCGCGGTCGGGGCCGACGATGGGCGTCGGACTCACGAGGACACGCCAGGCGGCGTCGCTGGCCAGCAGCGTATCTTGCAGCCACTTCTTCTGCTGCTCGCCCCAGATGGTCTTGTCGGGGCCGTCGGGCAGGCGGTTCGGCGAGCGGAAGTCTCGTCCCTCGACCAGCCATACCTGGAGCAGCTTGCCCCAACGGAACGTGCGATAGGTCTGGTCGCTCATGGGCACCTGCTGGCGGAAGATGCGGCAGCCTTCGGCGAACGTGAGCGAGCCGGCGGCGGCGGGCTGCATCCCGGGCCAGCAGTCGTTGAAGACCGTGTCGTGGTCGTCCTTCTCCCACAAGCCGGGCACGGCCAGGTGAAACCGCACCAGCCTCGGGAGGCTGTACATCCGATGCCAGTGGTACCTGGCCAGGGCCGGGCTGGTGGCGTAGGGAGGATCGTTGTCGTAGTAGACCGTATCGCCCGTGGGCACGAAGAAGTTGGGTTTGAGGCGCCCCATCGCGTCGTAGATCAGAAAGCCCGCAGGGTCGTCGAGGTCCCGGTAGGCCTGCCCAGTGATGACGGTGAACGAAACGGACGCCGGCTGATCCGGCGGCGGGGCGGTGCGAAACGAGCCGCGCAGCGGTTGGCCTTGCGCCGCCCCATCGGCGGGCCGCGGAAGCGCTTCGTAGTGGTACAGCGTTGCCGGCTTGAGATTGGTAAGGTGGAACTCATGGGTGTAGTCGTCGTCGGCTGCAACCTTGACCCAGCCGGTGGCCGCCGCATCGGCGAGATCCTCCCGCTCACCGTAGCGCAGACGGATTTGGCCCGCGGCGCCGGGGCACTCGCCGGGAAGCGACTGCACCGACATAGCGTCGCCCGGCAGGGTCTTGGGAAACTCGGCGGGGCCGGGATTCCGCTCGGGTTTCTCGGTGAGCCGGACCCAGACGATGGCGGAGCGGTCGGTCACCTCGCCGACCTTGACGCCGGTCGCCTGGTACGGCCCGGCCGCCCTCGCGGCGGAGAGCCACGTCGCCACGATCAGCCCACCTGTTATGCAAGGCACGCGCATCTCGATCCTCCCTGCTGCGACCGTAGCTCGTTACACCCAGACTCTCAAGCGGCGAACAAGGCGGGCAAGGATGCCCGCCCCCCAAAACCGCCGATCTGCACTCAGACCGGATGATAGCATGGTACAGGGGACTCCGGTACCATGTGGCCCTTCGAAACCGCTGGGCGCCGGATGCACGGTACCACCGGGAGGAGATGAGGACATGAAGCGATCGCATCGCCTGGATTGGGTGTTGTTGACCTGTGTGCTCCTGTCGCCGCCGTTCGCGCCGTACGGATCGGTGTCGGCTGCTGAACCGGGTGGTGGGGCATCATACCTGCCCATCGTGCGTGAGTTCGCCGACAACGTGTTGAAGTACGGGCGAGATGTGTATGGGGAGACGCACACGTCGCTGCTCGTGGACGGGGTGAACGTCGATACGCACGAGCCGGCGACGTGGCGGCTGCCGGCCCAGCAGGTGGCGGACTGGAAGATGCCGCCGCGGTGGGTGCTGTCGAACCTGGCGAGCCAGCAGATCCTGTTCCGCGTGCTGACGGCACTGAGCGAGATCACGGGCGATCCGCGGTACAAGCAGGCGGCGGTGGACGCGACGAGGTACATGTTCGACCAGTACCAGCACGCGAGCGGCCTTCTGTTCTGGGGAGGGCACGCGGCCATCGACCTGGCGACCAAGCAGCCGGTCGGCGAGGGACGCACCGGCGAGTGGGCAGGCAAGCACGAACTGAAGAGCCACTACCCGTTCTACGAGCTGATGTGGGAAGTCGACCCGGCGGCCACGCGGAAGTTCCTCGAGGGCTTCTGGTCGAACCACATCCTCAAGTGGGACATCCTGGACATGAACCGGCACGGGCCCTACAAGCCGCTCTCGCCGACGCTGTGGGAAGACAAGTACGTCGGTGGGCCCGCGCCGTTCGTCGGCGACGGACTGACGTTCATGAACACCGGGAGCGATCTGTTCTACGCGGGGGCGGTCCTGTCCCAGTTGGGCGGCGATGAGCGTCCGTTGATCTGGGCCAAGCGACTCGCCCAGCGGTACGTGGACGTGCGCGACCCCAACACGGGTCTGGGGGCCGACAACTACAGCACCGAACGGACGAACCGCATGAAGAAGCAGTTCGGCGAGGAGTTCGGCGACCGGTTCACCGAGGCCACGGTAACGAGCCTGTACGGCAACCGGTATAACCGGGCCGCGATCTGCCAGTTGAAGCTGTACGAGCGGCTGGGAGCCAAGGGCGAGGCGTTCAAGCAGTGGGCGATCGAGGACCTGGCGGCCTACGCCGGGCACGCCTACGACCCCAGCGACAACACGTTCTGGCCGACGCTGCGGGACGGCACGAAGCTGACGCCGGCGAACCGCAAGCGCGAGGGCTACGTCGAGGCACGGTGGCTGGAGAAGCGGCCCGCCGAGGCCCTGCACCTGTGGGCGTATACCCTGGCCTACAAGGTCAGCCGTGACGAACTGATGTGGAAGATGGTCCGCAGCATCGCGGCCGGCCTGGGACTCGGCGAGGTGGGATTGCCCTCGGGCGAGGGACGCAAGCTGAGCTTCGAGACGGCACACGCCACGGCGGATGCGGTGTTCGCGCTGCTGGAACTGCACGCGGCCACGAGCGACTCGGGGTTCCTGCGGTTGGCCCGGCGGATCGGCGACAACCTGGTGGCCAAGGAGTGGCACAAGGGCTTCTTCGTGCCCGACGCGGAGCACGTGTACTGCAAGTTCGACACGGTCACACCGCTGGCGTTGGTGTATCTGGAGGTCGCCTCGCGCGGCCTGCCCATCAAGCTCCCGCTGTATGCCGCGAGCAAGTCGTACCTGCACGGTCCCTTCGAGGGCCTCGGCCGGACCTACGACAACCAAGCCATCTATGCCCTGCCGCGGGGCCAGAGCCTGGGACCGAAAGCGGCCGGCAAGAAGGCCGGCAAATAAGAATAGTTCTTCTGTGCGGTCCGGGATATGCGGGTTCAAGCCCCCCGGAGCCTGGCTCGACCGGCGGGCGACACATCGTACGGCGCGATTCCAAAAACACGACCCGTCTGTAATTGACGGTTTCCGGCCGACGAATTATACAGGAGTCGGCCGTGCAGGCCCGGCCCGCGAGGCTCGCGCCGCGTGGGGCCGGCTCGCCGGTCGTGGGCCCGTTGCACGTCGGTGTCACCGGAAAGGACAGGTGCGGCATGATCGTCGGCAAGCTTTGGCATTCCCTAATGGCGCAGATCAACAAGCTCGCGAACATCTTCTGGACGGCCGATCCGATCGCCCAGATGCAGTACGAGTACGACTCGGCGGTGGCCCAGCTCAAGGAGGGCCGCGAGGGACTCGAGCAGTACCGGGCCCTCGTCGAGCGGGTGAGTCGGCAGGTCGCGACGGACAAGGCCCACGTGAGCAGCCTGGAGGCCAAGGTCAAGGCCTACTTGCAGGCGGGCGATCGGGAGACCGCGGCCCGCTTCGCCCTGGAGCTGCAGAAGGCCAAGCAGCAGCTCAGCGAGGACCAGTCGCAGCTCGACCTGCACGAGCAGTCGTACGAGAACAACCTCACGAAGATCAAGCACGCGAGCAAGAAGCTGGCCGGCGTCCGCGAGAAGATCGCCAAGTACGACGCCGAGCTGAAGATGAGCAAGGCCGAGGCCGAGATGGCCAAGCTGGCCACCGAGTTCAACTTCGACGTCACTACGGATTTCGGCCAGATCGAGCAGGTCATCCAGGACAAGATCGGCCTCAATCGCGCCAAGGCCCGCGTGGCCGCCGACATGTCCAGCGAGGGCGTCGCGGACGTCGAGCGTGAGCAGGCGATGGAGAAGGTCCTCGCCGACCAGGCCCTGCGCGACTTCGAGGTCCAGTTGGGCATGGTCACGCCCGAGACGGCCGGCGTCGCCCAGACGGAGAAGGAGCTGGGGCCGGCGAAGGAGCAGGCGGTGGAGAGCGCGTAACGGGGGATGGGGCGGGCTGTGCGTGCCGTTGACTGACGCGGGGACTCGGGGACGCGGCGACACGGCGACACGGGGACGCGGAGAAGGATTCCCGACGGCGTGGGTGCGAGAAGGGATTCTCGCGACAGCTTGTCCAGGGCTCATCATGCCAGACGCATCGGTCAGTACGATCCGCCGCGCTGTCCTGCCCGAGTGGTATCCGGCATGGGCCCGGGAACTGGGGGACCTGTACTTTTCGGGCACGACGTGTCTGTTCGTTCTGCACGGGAACGTGCACGACCTCGTGTATTGCCCGGTGAAGGACGAGCCGGCGTACTGCAACCTGCCCGAGTTCCTGGCGTCGCAGTTGTTCGGGTCGTGGGACCTGGTGCTGCGGTATGACCTGGGCGGCGGGCTGCGGCCGATGAGCGGGGGCGACGCCGGCCGCTTGCAGGCCATGGCCCAGTACCTCGCCGGGCGCCTGGGCGAGCCGGGCTCCTGGCCGCGCGATCCCGACAACGTGCTGCTGCTGCTGGACCGGCTGATCGAGCGCAACCTGCTCGAAGACGAGCCCACCCGCCGCAAGAGCGTCTGCGTCCTCCTCGATTATGCCCAGTATCTGGCCCCGGCGGGCGACCTGAAC
>JACQVT010000495.1 GCA_016209665.1 Planctomycetota bacterium
CCGAGATCGGCAAGGGGCTCCTGCGGACCATGATCCTGCGGCTCTCGCGCGCCACCGAAGGCGCCGTCGACTCGCTCGAGACGATGTACGGGATGATTCAGAGCCAAGTCGGTCCGGCCGGCCCGGACCGGAAGTGACGGGCGCGACGGCCGCGCCCGTGTCCTCGACGCCGTTCCCGCTGATCGCAGCTTGGCCAACGGTCCGAAGCGGGAAATCGCCGCCTTCATTCATCCCGGACCGTCTCCCCCACGGTGCCGGACGTGCGCGACGCCCGGACGAACTGCGTCTCGTTCTTCTTCCACCAGCGACGATACCTCTCGATGACCTCCGGGTCCGTTCCCGGCATTTCCTGTCCCGTGACCCGATCGAGCGCGGCGCGGAGACGCTCGAAGCACTCGCGCGCCATCGCCAGCTTGCCCTCGTCCCGGAGGGCGGCCCCGCCGCCTCAGCTGTCGCAGAGGGACTGCAGCCCCGTCCCGAACCGGAGGAGTTGCTCCACCGATGCGGCGCTCCGGATGGAGCCGAGGGCGTCGATGCAGGCGAATACCGACGGCGCATACTCCGTCTCGAGGCCCGTTCCCTTGCCGTTCATGTGTTTGCCGAGCACGTCCTCGCAGGCGCCGCCGACGGCGCCCATGGCGCGGAACACCGCCTCCAGGACGAGCGGGTTCTTGTGATTCGGCTGGACTGCCGCCTTCAGCAGCGGAGCGCAGCGCACGTCCCCCGAGGCGCCGAGGGCGTCCGCCGCCGCCCGCCGAACCGCGTCGGTGTCCGCCGGCAGCAACTTCCCCAGGAGGGCGTAGACTCGCGGCTCGCGCACGCCGGACAGATCCTGCACGGCGGCGATGCGGGCCGCTTCGTCCCGGGACCGGTAGGCGGCTTGGAAGGCGCCGATCCGGTCCGCTGCTTCGTCCGCATGGCTCGACGCACTCGCCAGCGAGGCGAGAAGCGCCACCAAGATCGACAATCGCTTCATGGTTCCAGCTCTCCTTGATTGCGTGGGCGTTCGTTCGTGCCCTGGCATGAGCAATCGGCGTACCCGGCATGCGGCGGATCGGCGAGGTTCTCCAACTGCCGTGCGCGGCGGGTGGTGCGGCGCGTGCACGGGTGGGTTCCAGCCACGGAGCTACCGGGATGGATGTTCACGGGCCGAACATGCCCGACCCGGATGTTCACGGGTTGGATGAACCGTCGAAAGGCCTTCTCGCCTCGAGCGCACCCGCCACGGCCCAGCGCACGCGCATCTTGCCGCTCGCTCGGTCGCGCGGTTGGGCGGGGGCAGAGCCGCCTCGTCGCTTGACAGGCATCTCGCCCAGTGGGATTTTCCCGGTCGGCACTGAATCGAATCTGAAAGGAGCCTCCATGTCCGACCCCCGCCCCAAATGGGATCCCGGAGTTGCCCTCCGCACCGGAGTGGCGGCGCACAAGCTCGCCATCGATCATCGCGCAAGGCTCGAGCCGCGGCTGACGGCAGCAGTAATCGACGGGCTCGGCGTCGATGTCGCCACGCTGCGCATGGCCACGGCCGAAACGCCCGCGGTGCGCTCCGACAAAGAGGGCGCGACCGTCACCCAGGACCAGGCCGTCGCAGACGGGGCCGAGTTGGTTGCCGCCGTTCGCACCGCCGCCACCCGATCACCCAACGCCGACGCCGCCCTCCGCAAGTCTCTCGGCGTGGGAACGAAGGTCCAGAGCACGGTCCCTTCGGTGGAAGCGGCCCTGACGGCGATCGTCGCTCATCCCGGGCGGGGGGAAGGATGCCGGAAAGTCGGCCCCGACCACGCCCGGCAAGCCGACCGGCAATCCGTGACGCGGAACGGTTCCGCGCCCATCTTGATTGCGGAACGGGTGGGACGACCCTCGGAAGGTCCACGACGATCCGCATTTAGCCTGCTCCGCCAACCCTGGGCGCCATTCGTCCCAATCCGGTGCTGCTCGAGTGGTCGAGTGGGTGGTTGGCAGTCCAGCTTGACGTAGGCAGAGCGTCGGCCTATCCTGAGGCGTGAACGGCACATTGAGACAAGTGGAGCCACGGGACATGCCCTCGCGGATGGAGCAACTGCTGGGCTCCTTGCGGCAACTGGAGCAAGAGCTCGGTTCTGCACCCGACCCGGACTGGGTCGTGGAGTGGAAGGCAAAGTTGGTCGGGCTACTGGCCAAACTGAAGGGCTGGCTGAAGCCGGCGATCGAGGGCAAGCCGCCGCTCGTGGAATGGACCGACCTGGAGGTCGCCATCTCCGAAACCGAAGGGGAGGTGTACAAGGCTCCGGGCGCACGACTCATCGGACCGAAAGGACGATTCGTCGAGATCGTCCCCAAGGCACGTCACATCTTCAATGCGATGGGACGGGTGGACCTGGTGTCACGCCGGGGTCGAGCAATGCTGGCGCGGTTTGCGCCGGATGAATGGTCGTTCGTTTGGACCTCGGCCGATGGAAGATGGGAGTCGGCGAAGCTGACGGAGGACAGCTTCGCGGAGGTCCTGTCGGAGATGCTCGGATGATGATGCTCCAGAAGCGCTCGAAGAGTGACCATGCCTATGAGCCGGACAGGCCGGTCGCCGGACCCCACTTCGTGGATGACCCGGAAGAGGCCACGCCACCGGAGATTCGACCCAAGACGATCTTGCCCCACAGCCCGGTGGACCTGCTGAACGAACTTTCGCCGGAGGACGTGCGCATCGTCGGCACCCGGGTACCCCTGGAATGCGTCGTGGAGGCACATCGGCAGGGCGCCTTCGCCGAGCAGATCGTCGAGCAGTATCCGACGCTGTCCCTGTTGCTGGTTCAACAGGTTGTCGCCTACGACCGGCAGCACCCCGAGGAGGTGGGGTTGTACCTGGACCGGGCACGTACCTGCCGCGCTCGGGAGCGCGAAAAACGTGCAGCCACGCCCTCGGCTCTTCGCGCGAAACTGAAACCGCGTCCGTCCTCATCGCCAAGTGACGAGCCGGGCACCGCCCCATGAAGGTGCGGTATCTACTGGATGAATGCGTGCCCGCAACGCTCGATTCGGTACCCAAGCCGACTTGCGGACGGGAACAGGTGGGCGGGACCCTCGACCACGCCCGCCGGCG
>JACQVT010000496.1 GCA_016209665.1 Planctomycetota bacterium
CGCCACGCCGATCCCGCGGACGCTGCACATGTCGCTGCTGGGCATCCGCGACATCAGCTCGCTGGCCACGCCGCCGCTGGACCGCCGGGCGATCGTGACCCGGGTGACGCGGTGGGACGACGAGTTGATCCGCGAGGCCATCGTCCGCGAGATGGCCCGCGACGGGCAGGTGTTTTTCGTGCACAACCTCGTGCACGACATCCAGTCGTTCGCGGACACCGTGCAGCGGCTGGTGCCCGAGGCGAGGATCATCATCGGGCACGGCCAGATGCGCGAGCACCAGTTGGAGAAGGTGATGGTCAAGTTCGTGCGGCAGGAGGCGGACGTGCTGGTGTGCACGACGATCATCGAGTCGGGCCTGGACATCCCCAACTGCAACACGATCCTGATCGACCGGGCGGACCGGTTCGGGCTATCGGAGCTGCACCAGCTCCGCGGGAGAGTGGGCCGTTACAAGCATCGGGCCTACTGCTACCTGCTGTTGTCGCGGGACCAGCCGGTGACGCCGACGGCGGCGAAGCGGCTCAAGGCGATCGAGGAGTATTCCGACCTGGGGGCGGGTTTCCGCATTGCGATGCGCGACCTGGAAATCCGCGGGGCGGGCAACATCCTCGGCCCCGAGCAGAGCGGGCACATCGCGGCGGTCGGCTACGAGCTGTACTGCCAGTTGCTCGACCACGCCGTCCGGCGGCTGAAGAACGAGCCGATCGACGAGTTCAGGGCGGTGCACCTGGAACTCGACGTGAACGCCCACATTCCCCGCGGCTACATCGAGTCCGAACGGCAGCGGATGGAGATCTACCGCCGGCTGGTGCGGTGCCGAACGAGCGATGAGCTGGAGCAGTTGGCGGCCGACCTGAAGGACGCGTTCGGCCCCTATCCGGCGCCGGTGCAGATGCTGCTCGACCTGGCGGAAATCCGTGTCCTCGCCCAGCCGTGGAGAATCCGCACCGTCAACGTCAAGCCGCCGGACGTGATCTTCACCGTGGACGAGCTGGCCCGGGTGGAGCCGCTGTTCGCCCGCGGTCCAGGCTCGGCCCGCATGGCCGACGCCCACACCATTCATCTGCGTCTGACCGAGCCCTATTTCGCGCCCGACACGCTGCTGGCCGTCCTGCGGCGTCTGTTGCAGCCGGTGCGGGCGGCTCCTAGAATTGCCGCCCGATGACCAGCCGCCAGTGCGCTGAATCGAATCGACCGGGTCGCGGCTGTTGTGCGGCAGCGCCGAAGAGACGCGCGGCCCCGGGTGGGTGCCTGGCGGCCGGTTACGCTGTGCTTCTGGTCGCCGCGGCGGGCATGGCCGGCTGCGATCAGCCCAAGCAGGGACCCAAGCGGCCGGACAACGAGGCGGCCCACAGCCGCCTCTATCACCCCGACGTCCGCCGGGTGTCGGCGACGCGCCCGGGAGCAGGGAGTTCCCGGCCGTCAACGCAGCCGTCATCGGGACCGACGAGCGAACCGGCGTCGCGGCCCGCGGCCCGCTCCGACGCGGGCCCGGTGGGCACACCGGTACTGTTCGTCAACGGCGACACCGTCACGGTACCGGATATCCTCGAGCCCATCCTGGAAGCGCTGAAGGACGACGCCAGGGCGCTGTCGCCCGAAGCTTACCAGGCGGCCAAGCGGCGGGCGATCCGGCGGCAGATTGACCTGCACGTCAGCACGCTGCTGATCTACCAGGAGGCGAAGAACACCTACCCGGAAAAGGCGATGGAGGTGGTGGACAAGGAAATCGACCGCCGCATCAAGGAGGTGATCAACGAGCGGCACGGCGGCGTCCGGGCCCGGTACGAGGCCCAACTCAAGTCGATGGACCTAACGATGGACGACGTGCGGAGCCGCATCCGGCGGCAACTGCTGGTGACGCAGTACATGCGGGACCGGTTCAAGCCGCTGCTTCGCGAGCCCCCCCGGCGGCAGCTCTACCAGTATTACGAGGCCCACTTGGACGAATTCACCACCCCCGAGCGGGCGGAGATGCTCCTGATCGAGATCCCGCTGGAGGCCGTTCTGGGCGCGCCTCGCAACGCGGCGACGGCCCAGCAGATTGTCGACGCGCGGAAACGGGCCGTCGCGCAGCTTAAACGGGCGCGCGAGGAGTTGGACAGCGGCGTCGAGTTCACCGCGGTGGCCCGTGCCTACAGCAAGGGGCTGAAGGCGGCCCAAGGCGGGGTGTTGAGCGAGATCAGCCCGGGCGCCCTGCGGGGCCGATGGGCCAAGTCGGCCGAGGTGCTGTTCACCCTGTCCGAAAACCAGACAAGCGACGTGATCGAGACAGACGACGCGGCGTTCATCGTCCGGTGCGGCAAACGGACACCCCCGCAGCAGGTCTCGTTCGAGGAGGCCCAGAACCGGATCATCGAACGACTGAAAGACGAGCAATTCAACCAGCTCAGCCAGGAGCACGTGGGTGAACTGCTGGCCAAGGCGACCGTCCACCCGGTTGCGGAGTTTGCCGAGGCGGTCGCGGCCGCCGCCCCCCGTCCGCAGCCACCCACCCGGGGGAACGTGGAGGCGGCGGATGCCCGCTAGTCTTGCCGGCGGCCGTTGGGGTTCGTTATATTGTTCTGGGCCGCCTATCCTATGATGTGTGCCCCCTGGTGCCGAACGAGGTTTCGGTCAAACGACACTCCGCTTGTGTTGGAGGATGTACCATGCTGGATAATAGGAGTTCCCTGGATCGTCGGCAGTTCCTGAAGACGACGGCCGCCGGGCTGGGCGCGGCCGCGGCTGCAAGTTCGCTCGCGGCCGCGGAACCGGCAGCCGGCGGCGCCAAGGTCGACCCCAAGAACCTGGACTGGCGCAGCAAGTCGCCGGACATGGCTTACGCCCGGCTGGGCCGCACGAACTTCATGGTCAGCCGGATCGTCTCGGGTCTCGGCGGCGGCGCGGGCAACCAGAAGATCCTGTGGCCGCGCCAACTGGCCAGCGGCATCAACTACTACGACACGGCCCGCGGCTACGGCAACTCGGAGACCAACTTGAAGGATCTCCTCAAGGAATCCCGCAAGGACATGTGGGTGACCAGCAAGGCGACGGACGTGGCGGGCTATTCGCGCATCGATCCCGAAGTCAGCCGGCTGTACGTCGAGGCGGTCAAGAAGTTCCTGGGCGACAAGTTCGACGAATTGGCCGGCGGCGGGAGGCAGAATCCCGAGAGAATGGACCTGCTGCGGTTCCACAAGGCCGCCGTCGAGAAGCAGACGGCGACCGGCGAGAAGCCGGACCTGCGTCCGGCGGGCAAGCGGATGGCGGAGCTGTACGCGACCAAGCTCGACGAGTCGCTGGAGCGGATGGCCATCGACCACGTCGACAGCTATTTCCTGCACGGCGTCGAAATCCCGTGGCTGTTTGACTGCGGCGAAGTCTGGGAGGCTTACGAGAAACGGCACAAGGCGGGCAAGGTCAAGCACTTCGGGTTCAGCACGCACAAGAACCAGAAGGAGGTCCTGGCCGCCGCCGTCCAGGCCAACAAGACAGGACCCTGGCGGATCGACTTGATCATGCCCGGGGTCAATCCGGGCAGCTTTGAGAGCCTGCGTCCGGAACTGGAGGCCCTCAAGAAGCAGGACGTGGGCATCATCGCGATGAAGACCAAGGGCATCGTGAACCGGCCGGTGAACGTCGACGAGAAGAAGTTCGCCGACCTGATGGACGAGAAGAAGTACAACGAGTGGGAGCGGGCCAAGCTCTGGATGCTCCACCTGACCGAGGGGCTGATCGACGCCACCATCATCGCGATGCAGACGATGGAGGAGGTGGAAAAGGACCTGCCGATGGCCTCGGTGCGGCTGTCGGCCCGGGCCCAGCGTCAGTTGCGGACCATCGTCAAGCTCGAGACGGCAGGGACCTGCCACCTGTGCGGCGACTGCGAGACGCACTGCCCCGAGCACATCGCGGTGACGGACATGATCCGCTACCACGCCTATCTGCACCAGTACAACGAACGACAGCTCGCCCGCGAGCTGTACCAGCAGGCCGGCTACGACCCGGCGAAGGTGTGCAACAGTTGCGGCAAGTGCGCGGACGCCTGCGCGTCTCACGTGCCCATCGTCGACCTGCTGCACGAGCTGTCGCGCGACATGGTGGCGTGAGGGGGCAGGGGGGAGGAGACAGGAGTCAGGAGTTGGGAGTCAGGAGACAGAAGACGGAGGAAAGGGGTTAGGAGAGCAGAAACTCGGTACCCATCCAAGCCCGCGGGCTGCGGTCCGTGGGCTTTTTCATGCCTCCCGATCACGACGACATGCGCAGGCGGGCCCGGGCGCTGGCCTCGGCGCGGGTGCGGCGGTGGTAGCCGGTCTCGTCGGTGGCGGGCATTTTGCGAGCTTCCTCGAGGGCCCGCGTCGCCTCGGCGCGGTCGATCTGGCCGGGGGGCAGGGCCTTCTGCGTCAAGACGGTCACGCGGTTGTCGATCACCTGGGCAAACCCGCCATCGACAAACCACACGTGTTCGGCATCGCGCGTGCGGACCTTCATCCGGCCCGCGCCGAGCTGGCAGACCAGCGGCGCGCGGTCGAGGAGGATGCCGATCTCGCCGTCGTGGGCGGGCACGACGACGGAATCTACGTCACCCTCGAACACCTTCGCTTCCGGCGTGATCAGGCTGCAATGGAGCTTGTATCTGGCCATGAATAGCTCTCGGCTATCGGCTATCGGCTATCAGCTATCAGCTATCAGCTATCAGCTATCAGTTATCAGCCAGCGGCTTGCGCCTCAAGCCTCGAGCCTCAAGCCTCAAGCCTCAAGTCCCTCTCTCCTACTCCTTCGCCAAGCGTTCGGCCTTGGCGGCGGCGTCCTCGACGGTGCCCACGTACATGAAGGCCTGCTCGGGCAGGTGGTCCCACTTGCCCGCCACGATTTCCTCGAAACTGCGGATGGTGTCGTCCTTCCGCGTGTAGTTGCCCGGGAACCCGGTGAAGGCCTCGGCGACGAAGAACGGCTGGCTGAAGAACCGCTCGATCTTGCGGGCCCTGCTGACCAGCAGCTTGTCCTCCTCACTCAGCTCGTCCACGCCGAGGATCGCGATGATGTCTTGGAGGTCGCGGTACCGCTGCAGGATCCGCTGCACCTCGCGGGCGATCGCGTAGTGCCGCTCGCCGATCTGCTGCGGGTCGAGGGCCCGGCTCGACGACGCCAGCGGGTCGATCGCGGGGTAGATGCCCTTTTCGCTGATGCCGCGGGCGAGCACGATGAACGCATCGAGGTGGGTGAACGTCGTGGCCGGGGCCGGGTCGGTCAGGTCGTCGGCCGGCACGTAGACCGCCTGTACGCTGGTCACGGCGCCGTGCTTGGTCGAGGTGATC
>JACQVT010000453.1 GCA_016209665.1 Planctomycetota bacterium
CCGGCTTCCAGCCGGTCCATGTCCGTAGTATCGAGGTCGCCGACGGCATGAATGATCGTCTCACCGGTTTGCCGGCAGCGGTCCCGCCGGCCCCACCGCCGGCGCCGGCCGCGAGGTCCCCAATGGAATCGTCGGCGCCCCCATCGTGGGCCGGTTCATCGCCTGGCCGGGCGGAAGCATCCTCAGAATACTCGCCCATGTGTTCGCATTCTGCGGCGAGTTCAGCCGCTTGCCGTCCACGAAGATCGTCGGCGTCCCCTCCACCTTCAGTTCTCCGCGCCGGGTGGTGCTTTCGTTCCTACCCACGGCAGCACCGTCCGCCACGTCCGCTCGCACGCGGGCCAGGGCCTGCGAGCTGCCCATCGCCTTGCGGAACTCCGCCTCGTCGAGCCCGATCTGTTTGGCGTACACCACGAAGTTGCGGCTCTTCTTCCAGTCGTTCTGATGCTCAAACAACAGGTCGTGCATCTTCCAGAAGGCCTCGTCGCCGCCGAGAATGCGCGCCGCCTCCGTTGCCAGGGCCGCCTCGCACGCCGCCGGATGCAGCGTGTTGCCCGTCATCGCTTCGTTGCAGTCCTTGCAGATCGGCCAGTGCTTGAAGATCACTTTGAACCCGCCGTTGGGCGCCTTGCCCGCCATCGGCGCGACCTTCTCGCGGTAATGCTTCTCAAACCTCGCGCAGCTCGGGCACTCGAAATCGCTGAACACCACCACCGTATGCGGCGCGCTCGCCGAGCCTCGAACCGGCCGCCCCTCAACCGGGATGTCCAGCACCGGCATCAGGTTCCAGGCCAAGAGGTTGTGCTGCCAGTACCGTTCGTAGTGCATGAACCGCTTGTTGAAGTAATCCTCCCGGGCTTTGGCGGTCTCCGCGTTGCGCTTGAGCGAGAAGCCCGTGATGTAGAAGTGTTCGAGCGCCACCAGCAGCACCGCCGTTGTCAACGTCGTGACGATGACGCGGGCCGTCGGCCAGACCGGGTTCACACCCACCCTTGCCGGCCCAGCCACGGCGCCCGGCATCGGCCCGAACAATCCGCCGCCGCCGTCACCCGCCGCCGCCCCGGGGACTACCGCCGCCGGTGGTTCGGCCACCAATGCTCCGCGCGGCCACAGCAGCAGGGCGAACACCGCAATCAGCAGCGCCCCCACGTGAGCCCCCACGCATAGTGGACACCAGGCGTCCAACTGCGTCCACATGATCACTTCGAAGAACACACTCACCGCCAGTCCCAGGGCCACCCCGATGACGAAGACCACGTGCACCCACACCCGGGTGACCGGCGCCGGCCCCGTAAACATCAGCCAGCACAACACCACACTGAAAAACGCCAGCCCCACCTGCGCGGTGGGAATGCCCTTGTGCGTCTGCTTGGGCTTCGGCTGCTCCGTGCTCGCAGTTTTTGATTCGCTGTCCTCGCTCGCCTGCTGGCCCGCGGCCTCCGCCCGGGGCTGTTTGTCCGCTTCGGCGGTAGCCGGCGCCTTTGACGTCCGGGTCTTGTCCTCCTCCGCCGGCGCGGGCGGGAACATGCTCCAGCGGTTGCGGGCCACCTTCTCGCAGCTCGACGCGGCGAATGCCGTGCACGCCTGGCTCAATACCCCCTCGCTTTCCTTCGGCGATCGATAGTGCAACAGAGCCAGGTGCCGGCAGAGGTACATGCAGACCACGCACAGCACCACCGCCAGAACCCACACCACCCCGCGAGCAACAGGCGATTTCAAGGTCGTCTCCTATCCGACGAGGAACCTCAACGAGCCGCGGCAGATCCGTCAGCCGAACCATCGCCCCGCGCATCTCATGAACGCGCCCCGCGTTGCCGTTTGCAGCGATTTCATTCGCGCTCTACACTTGAACGCATGAGTCCACCCCGCGTCATCGTGCTTCGCACCGCCGGCACCAACTGCGACCAGGAAACCATCCACGCCTGGCAGCTCGCCGGCGCCCGCCCGCAACCCGTCCACGTCCGCGCCCTGATCGAACAGCCGCGACTCCTGGACGAATTCGGAATTCTAACCATCCCCGGCGGTTTCAGCTACGGCGACGACATCTCCGCGGGCAAGATCCTGGCCACCCAGTTGA
This sequence comes from Planctomycetota bacterium, assembly GCA_016209665.1. Classification (GTDB taxonomy): domain Bacteria; phylum Planctomycetota; class Phycisphaerae; order UBA1845; family PWPN01; genus JACQVT01. The sequence continues at coordinate 2,078 of JACQVT010000453.1, forward strand.
TCCACCACCTCGCCGACGCCCTCGCCCGATTCGTCGAGGCCGGCAAGCTTGTTCTGGGCATCTGCAACGGATTTCAGGTGCTCGTCAAGGCCGGCCTGCTCCCCGGCCCGCTGGATGGTGCCGCGGCGGTGTGGGCCCGGCATCCTGCCGGTCCGATTGACCCGCAGTCTTCGACCCTGGGGCTCAGACCCGAAGGGGATGCCGATCCCGCAAGCCAGACCGTCACCCTCACCCAGAACGACTCCGCCCGATTCGAGGACCGCTGGATTCGCCTCAAGTCCACCCCGACAGCCAACGCGTTCGTGCCGCCCAATACGATCATCGAGCTGCCCATCGCCCACGGCGAAGGCAAGCTCGTCGCCCGTGATGATTCCGTCCGGCGCCTGCTCGTCGAGCGAAAGCGCATCGCCCTGACCTACTGTGACGCCGATGGCCGGCCCGGCCCCTACCCCATCAATCCCAACGGCAGCGAGTGCGATATCGCCGGGCTCACCGACGCCACCGGCCGCGTGCTCGGCCTCATGCCCCATCCCGAGCGACACGTCCACGCCACCCAGCACCCGCTCTGGACGCGCCGCCCCAACGCCCAGGCCGACGGTCGACTCTTCTTCGACTCCGCCGTCCGCCACGCCAGAGATTGATCAGATGGTAATCGGCCGGCCGGCCTTGATATCGGCGATCAACTTGTCCACTTCAGGCCACTGCGCGGCATACTCGCCGACCATGTAGCCTTGGACCTTGGTGCGGTCAAAACTCGAAAGGACCACCAATCTCGCAAAATCCGCGACGTCTTGCAGGCGCCGTTCTCCCCGCTGCTGATTGATGAACGACACGTACTTGGCGGCGGCCAGGGCTTCTGGACAAGGCCTCGTGGCCTCGTGCTTCAGAATCTCCTTCAGAACGGGGTTCGATCGGCCATCGATGACGTCGACGGCCAGCGATCGAAAGCGGAGAACCAATCCCAGATCCTCCGCCGCCACACCTTTCTGCCGGGCCCATTTGCGAATCCGGGCGAACGTCTGACCGCTGACGATGTAATCCGTGTCTTCGGTGAACCGCGGCTGCGTGTAGTAGGCCATCGCCTTGGCCCCGATGAGCACATGTTTGCCGGAATCGATCAGCTCGATGAGTTCCTGACGCTCCGGCATGCGCTCTTTCTCCGCCACGGCCGACCGCAGCCGCTTGACCATGACCTCGACGTCCGCGTCACAGGACGTGCCCGCGATGGGATGCCGGCGGCGATTCATGCCATGATTATACTTGATGTGTGATGGTCCAGCGACCGTGCGGAGTCGTCCACCGCCGTCCGGGATACACGAGGCTTGGCCCGGAGCATGTCAGAGCCCCGAGCGCAAGCGAGTGGGTTGCCACGGCAAATCCTGGCCCGCTCATATCCAACCAACCCGTCGCTGGCGCTCCGGGCTCTGACAAACGCCGCCCTGCTATCTCCGCCGATCCCGTCCCCCACCCTGACGTTCACTCCGGCTGCGTCGGTGCTGGCTTCGGCTTGTTCTCCCCCCAAAGGTTCATCAGCTCATCCGGCCATTTCTGGCTGATACACCGGCCCTTCTTCTCCCGCAACGAGTACAGCACCAGCTCTGCCCGCTTGGCCGAGCCCCACTCGTGCCCCGGCGGCACCACCAGCGACAGTTCGTCCCCTGTTCGCCACGACGGCACCTCCGCCAGCGCCTTCTTGTCCTCGGGCTTGGAGTCCATGATGATGTCCAGCCCACCCGTGGCCAGCGTGTACACCCCCACCGTCCCCTGCTCGATATTCAGCATCGTCACGTCCGTGCCGCCCGGCCGCACCTCGAACAGCCCCTTGCCGAAGCCGTCGTCCGGCTGATGGGCCTGAGCCTCCCGGGTGATCAGCGGCGTCACGGTTGCCTGTCGCTCCGGATCGATCGCGAACAGCGATACTCCCTGCGGCATGTCGTTCGTGCTCGCCGGAAGCTGCACCGGCGCCGCCGAGAACAGGATTCGCCCGTCCTTCAGACAGACGATCTTCGTGTCCGGGAAATACAGGATGCCCGCCAGCGAATCGGCCTCGGGAAACGCCGGCTCGCGTATCTTCCCTCGTTTGTCCGCCACCTCGAGCCGCTTGATCTCACCCAGCACGAGGCCATCGACCGCCGGCCCCGTCTTCGTGGTGGCGTACACCAGGTATCGTCCGTCCGCGGTCCAGCCGAACCGCCATGCCGCGAACTTCGCCGCCAGCCGCAGCTCCGCCCCCTCCGCCAGGTCCCGCACCCGCAAAGACCCACCGATGTCCGAACCACCCTTCGCTTCTGCCGGCCCGCCCACGTCCTTGACCGCATAGGCCGCTCGTTGGCCGTCCGGCGACACGAGCAGCGATCCCGGCCCGATTTCGTCCAGGTGCCGCTCCAGCACGGGCCCCAGCTTCATCTGCCCGGCCTCGACCTCGCCAAGCTGGATACACCGCACCGTCAGCTTCCACTTGGCGGCCTCCTTCCAGTGATCCCCCAGCTTATCCCGCAACTTCTCCGCGTCGTGTTCCCGCGCGTAGATCCACAGCGCGAGCAGCTCCGGAGCCGACAGCTCCTTGGCCATCTCCGGCCGCCAACCGTCCCAACTCCCTTCATGGGCGAAGACTTCCTTACGGAACGGCTCCTCCAGTTCCATCAGCCGCGAGTCCTGCTCCGGCGACAGCACTCTGGCCACCTGCTCCCACGTGGACAGCTCTTCCTGTCGCACGGCCACGAACCCCCGCGAGTCCGGCCGCCACGACACCTGCTCGAGCGCCGCCGGGAACGGCCCCGACAGCTTCCCATCCGCGTCCGTCACGAACACATTCTCACCGGCCAGCACGATCGCCTGCTGCCCGTCGGGCGACCAGTGCACCCGCTTGGGCACGCAGCTCACCGCCGCCAGACCCGCCATCGCCGCCGCCATCCACCACCGCCTCGATAGCCCGCTCATCGTTGTATCTCCACCAACCCCCACCGTGCGCTCAGCGCGTGTATGAAATGCCCTTTCCGAAGCGCGCCCGTTAGAACCTTACGGCGAGAGATGAGCGCGGTTTGCGCGCATCCTGCCGAATGGGGCGAAGGTTCGGTTGCGGCCAACAAAAAGGCGGTCGCCTTAGGAAGCGGACTTCGGCGAACAGCAGTCGGACGTCAGAACACCGCTCCCTTACGGTCGCGGTTCGGACGGGCCCTCCCTCGGGACCGCCGATCCGGCGCGCCTCGCGTTTCCCACACACGGTTTCACGTCGGATTCTCCAGCCGCGGCCACTGTGTCGGCGACGTCCAGATCACCCGCCGCGAGCCATTGCCCCGGGGCCGTTCCACCTGCTCCCGCACCCGTCGAATCGACCAGATGCCCGTTTCCTCCGGTGAGTCGGCTCGGGCCGGCATCCGGGAGACCACCGCCTGGCCCACCGGCACCGGCACCGGCGCCGCGCTGCTCGTCAGGCCCAGCC
>JACQVT010000456.1 GCA_016209665.1 Planctomycetota bacterium
CGATCCCGCCGAGGTCGGCGACGACGCCCTGCTCCTGCACGGTGTGCTGTCCAGCCGCATGTACCTCAAGCAGGCCAACGCCCGCTGCGAGAACGAGCTGGGCCGCTGGGCCGAGCCGTTCGCCGCGCTGGCCGCCGGCCTCGGCGAGCCCTACCCGCACCAGTTCCTGCACCTCGCCTGGCGCTACCTGATCACTAACCACGCCCACGACTCGATGTGCGGCTGCTCGCTGGATGCGGTGCATGACGACATGATGGGGCGATTCCGCCACAGCCTGCAAATCTCGCGGCACGTCGCGGGCGACGCCCTGCGCCAGATCGCCGCCCGCGTGCAGCGCCCGCCGATGGAAGGGAAAGACTTCCTCATCCTCGTGTTCAACCCCGGAAGCGACGATCTTGTCCACCCGGTGGACGTGACGATCCGCTTCCCGGCCGCCATCGACACGCTCTTCGCCGAGGGGTTCAACTACGAGCCCAAGGTCAGCTTCCGACTGTACGATCAGGCTGGCCAGGAAGTCCCCTACGAGTTGGTCAACCAGCGCTGGCGGCGCCGGGGCCTGCGTCGGCCGCTGCGGAAGTTCCCCGGGCCCGATGATCGGCACGAGGTGGACGTGACCGTACCCCTCGCCGTGCCGGCCCACGGCTACGCGAGCCTACTGTGCCGCCCGGTGGCCGCGGGGCAGCCGACCCGCCATCCGGGAACGATGCGGGCCGACCACCGCTCGATCGAGAACGAATACCTGCGGCTGAGCGTGCAACCCAACGGCACGGTTTCCCTGCTGGACAAGCGCACCGGCCAGCTTTACGAGGAGCTACTCACGTTCGAGGACCGCGCGGACATCGGCGACGGTTGGTACCACGGCCAGCCGGTCAACGACGAGGCCTTCCTCTCGACCGCCTGCACCGCCGACGTCGCCCTTGTGGCCGACGGGTTTGCCAAGGCGACGATCCGGATCGCTAGGGAGTTCCACGTGCCGCGGTGTTTCTGCTTCGACCGCATGGTGCGAAGCGACGAAACCGAACCGCTGCGGATCACCAGTTTCGTGACCCTCCGGCAGGGCTGCGACTTCGTCGAGGTCCGCACCGTCGTCCGCAATACGATCCGCGACCATCGGCTGCGGGTGCTGCTGCCGACGGGCACCCACGCGAGTACGTACTTTGCCGACAGCGCGTTCGATGTGGTCGAGCGGCCGATCGCCCTGCGGCCGGACAATGCGGACTATCGTGAGATGGAGACCGAAACCAAGCCGCAGTACACCTGGACGGCCGTGCAGGGTGTGGCACTTCTGCCTGGCGGAGACCCGGCCGATCTTGGGGGGCGGGCATCCTGCCCGCCTGCTTCTTCACAGGCTACGTCAGAGGCGGGCAGGATGCCCGCCCCCCGGGGCCTGGCCGTCGTGAGCACGGGCCTGCCCGAGTCGGCCGTCTGCGACCTGCCGAACCGCCCGATCGCCCTGACGCTCTTCCGCTCATTCATCAAGGCGTTTCTCACCGACGGCAACGAGGGCGGCGAGCTGCAGGGCACGCACGAGTTCGCGTACCTGCTGGTGCCGCTGTCGGCCGAGCTGCCGCGCACGCGGCTCTGCCGGCTGGGCCAGGCGCTGGCCGCTCCGCCCCGGTCGGTGCAGGTCGAGGGCGACATGCTCACCCACCACCCGGCGCCCGAACTGCCGCCCACCCGATCGTTCCTGCGACTCGAGCCCGGCCGGGCCGTCGTGACGGCCGTCCACCGCGGCCGCGATCGCGATGCCCTGATCGTGCGGATGTTCAACCCCACCGACGAGGCCGTGGTCGAAACGCTGATCTGCCCAGGCCCGGTGCGGGCCGCCCAGCGCGTCGACCTGGAGGGCAACGTCCTGGCCGTCGCGAGTGTCTCCGGCGACCGCGTCACCACCTCACTCGCCGCCCGCCAGATCGTCACGCTGGCCATCGCCTGACCGCGGTACACGGCCACCGAATCATAGTAAGCTGCACTGGAATTGCTCCACGGACGGGTCCGGAATGGGATTCCGGTATGTCCCATTTGACTCATGTTGAAAAAGGGACATAATAGAATAGTCGATGACGACGAAAGCGGGTTCCGATGGCCTACGATTTGCCACTGGACGAGGCGATCCGCAATGTCGGATGGAAGGTCAAAATCCGGGATCGCGAGAGGTTGGAGCCTCCTCATGCCACAATCCTCTTTAAGAGAAGGGCTTGGCGGCTCTGCCTCAGAACGAGGCAGTTCCTGGACGAAGGAGACTCATGGAAACAGATTCCCAGCGCCGTGCGAGAGGCAATCGAGGCACGGTGGAAAACCCTCTGCGAGCAGTGGGACGCCCATTATCCGAACAACCCGGTGCTGAGCGCAAGCGATGAGCAAGACAATTGACCATAAGCCCAAGAGAATGCAACCGCTTCGCCGCGGCCTGACGTGGCGGTTTATCCTGCTGGACGCAGACGAGCAGTGGCGCGCCCGGTTTGGGACAGCCCGCCTCGTCGCCTGCTGTCAAGCCAGAGACATCCGCGACGTAGCCCAGCAAGCGTCTCGAGACTCGCTCTGGATTTCCTTTGCGTCCCGTACAACCGATGCCCTGCTCCGTAACCTGAACCTGCTGTGCGCCGCACACCACGGTCGACGACCCCACCTCGGCAATATCCTGTTGCTGGAACCCCCGAGATCCCGCAGCCTGCCGATCCTGCATAGCTGGTTCGGCAAGGTGATCGGCGAGACGCCTGGGTTCAAAACGCTCCCCCTCGATCAGTTGGCGGATGTCCTGTGTGCGCCGCAAGAGGAGGCTCGTGATTTGTTTATCGGAGGTGCCGTCGATATCGAGAGCGCCGCCCTGAGCCTGGTCAGGGGCAACCTCGAGAGGATGAGTGTACCCCTCAACCTGTTCCCTCCTTCCGGCGCTTCGCGACCCAGCTTTCGTCGGTTTGAGCTGGACGACTACGGACACACAATTCGATTTGGTGAATACGAGGCAGCCGCGGATGCAATCCTCTACGAGATCGATCCCGACTACCGCAACCGCATCAACGCCAAGCGCCGGGCAGAGGAAAAAGGGTTCGGTCCATCCTTGCGGCGACTGCGACTCCAGCGTGGGCTGGAGCGCGACGGGTTTCCTGGAATTACACCGAAGACCATCGCCAGACTCGAACGCGGCGAAGTCGGGAGACCCCATGCCGGAACACTCAGTATCATCGCCAACCGGCTGGGCGTCGAACCCGATCAGATCGAGACCTTCTGATCGTTCGGGACAGGCCACATCGCCCTGCCGGTGCTTTCGTCAGTCATTGCCCGCCGGTCGGGTATGCTCGGCCGGCTGTGAACCTGCTCCAGCGGGACGGGACTCGGGCGGTGGAAGCCGCCAGACGCGGACCTGGGCGTCGTAGCTCACCGAGGCGAGCCGAGATCCATCGCTGCTGATGCTCACCGAGTCGACAAATCCCACATGAGCACGGAACCGGGCCCGAACTCGGCCGGTCGGCACTTCCCAGACGGTTATGTCCCCGGACACGGTGCCGGCGGCACAGAGTCCGCCGTCAGACGAGAATGCCGGTTTCCGAATGTACCCGTGGCCGATCAGGCGATTCGTGATCTGGCCGCTGCGTTGATCCAGGAAGCGCACAATCCCATCGTCTCCGCCGCAAGCGATCTGCCACCCGTCAGGCGTCACACAGGACACCAGGCCAATATTCTGACGATTCAACTCAGGTGAAGGCTGCCAAGCCCGGACATCTTCTCCGCCGGGGAAAGACCACTGGCGCGGAGGTGAATCAGGGTACATCCCGACGGCGGTAATCCGGCTCTTGTCCGGCGAGAACACGGCGTACTCCGCCCAGCAACCGCGGTTCAGGCCCAACACCGGCTGGCCCGACTCCGTGTCCCAGACCCATATGCACTCGGTGTATTCGAACCCGCCAGGGAGGCTTTCTCCACCCCCCGCGGCGACCACTTGAAGCTCATCGGCGGAGAAGGTGGCAGAATACGCACTGCGGCGCAGATTCGGGTAAGACCTGATCTGCCGCCAGGC
>JACQVT010000457.1 GCA_016209665.1 Planctomycetota bacterium
CTGTTGTTCTGCGCGCTGGTGCTGGGCGTGGCCGGCACGGGCGATCTGCGGCGGCTGGGGAAAATGGGCCTGCTCACGCTGCTGTTCACCGTGATCCTGTCCACCGCTTCCGTGGGACTGGGCGTGTTCCTGGCGAACACCGTTCGGCCGGGCCATCGGTTGCCGGAGGAGCAGCGCAACCTGCTTCGCGAGCGCTACGCCGCCGAGACCGCCACGCTGACCGCCCAAGCCAAACAGGCCAAGCCTCTGCGGGACGCCTTGCTGGACATCGTGCCTCGCAACCCGCTGCGGGAGATGGTCGAGGCCCTGGACGGCACGGCCCCCGGCGGCATTCTGGCCGTCATGTTCTTCGCCCTGGTGTTCGGCATCGCCCTGATGACGGTGGGGCAGAAGGCGGAGCCCGTGGTGGCCGTCCTGGAGGGCGTTTACCAAGTTACGATGGTCGTGGTCGGCTTCGCCATGAAGCTGGCTCCCATCGGCGTCGCCGGTCTGCTGTTCGCCCTGACCGCCGTGCTGGGGCCGCAGGTGTTTCGCGTCCTGTTCTGGTACGTGGCGACGGTCTTGGCGGGCCTGGCCGTGCACATGTTCGTGGTGTATTCGGTGGTGGTGTTTGGGGTCGCGGGCATCCGGCCGTGGCGGTTTTTCAGCCGCATCTCCGACGCCATCGTGACCGCGTTCGGCACGTCATCGTCCAACGCCACGCTGCCCACGGCGATCCGCGTGGCCCGTGAGGATCTCGGCTTGCAGCCCGAGGTGGCGAACTTCGTGCTGACCGTCGGCTCGACCGCCAACCAGAACGGCACCGCCCTGTACGAGGGTGTCACCGTCCTGTTTCTGGCTCAGGTGTTCGGGGCGGACCTGAGCCTCGGCCAGCAGCTCATGGTCGCCATCACCTGCATTCTGGCCGGCATCGGCACCGCCGGCGTGCCGGGCGGGTCCATTCCGTTCATCGCCATTGTCCTGCAATCGGTCGGCGTGCCTTCCGAGGGCATCGGCATTATCCTGGGTGTCGACCGGCTGCTGGATATGTGCCGCACCACGCTGAACGTGGCCGGCGACATCACCATCGCGGCGTGCGTGAACCGGTGGGAGTCGCCGGGCCGGACCGCATAGGTGCATCCATGCCCGCAATCATGCCGTCTGACGAGGTCCTCCGGTCGCTCCGCCGCGGCATGGTCATCCCCGCTCACCCGCTGGCCCTAGACGCCCGCCGCAAGCTGGACGAGCGGCGTCAGCGGGCGGTGACGCGATACTACCTGGCCGCGGGCGTGGGCGGCGTGGCCGTCGGCGTGCACACCACGCAGTTCGCCATCCGTGACCCGGCCGTCGGGTTGCTGCGACCCGTCCTCGATCTGGCCGCCGACGAAGTGCGGCGACACCGGGCCCGCACGGGGCGCTGCGTGATTCAAATCGCCGGTATCTGCGGCCGGACCGAGCAGGCGGTCAAGGAGGCCGCCCTGGCTCGCGAACTGGGCTACGACATCGGTCTGCTGAGTCTCTCGGCCCTGCGGAACGAACCGACCGAGTCGCTGGTCGCCCATTGCCGGCAGGTGGCCGAGATCGTGCCCATCATGGGCTTCTATTTGCAGCCCGCGGTGGGCGGGCGGATACTCACCGCCGACTTCTGGCGCCGCTTCGCCGAGATCGAGAACGTCGTGGCCATCAAGATCGCCCCGTTCAACCGGTACCACACGTTCGACGTGGTGCGCGGTGTGGCCGAGGCTCACCGGGCGGGCAGTATCGCCTTGTATACCGGCAACGACGACAACATCATCGCCGATCTGCTGACGCGGTATACTGTCGTTTGCGGCGGCCGGCCGGTCACGCAGCGGATCGTCGGCGGCCTGCTCGGCCACTGGGCGGTCTGGACGAGGCGGGCGGTCGAGCAGCTCGACGCGCTGCACGCCGTCATCGACGCCGGTGAGGCGGTCCCGGCGGAGTGGCTGCAGCGCGGCGTCCAGACCACGGACGCCAACGCCGCGTTCTTCGACGCCGCCAACGGCTTCGCCGGCTGCATCGCCGGCCTGCACGAGGTGCTTCGCCGCCAGGGCCTGTTCGAGGGGATCTGGTGCCTCGACCCCAACGAGACGTTGTCGGCCGGCCAGGCCGCGGAGATCGACCGGGTTTACCGGGCGTACCCGGACCTCAACGACGATGCGTTCGTGCGCGAACACCTGGATGAATGGTTGTCATGAGTCTGCCCGCGACCATCGATAGCGTCGCCGAGTTGGAAGACGTGATGTCCGCGCCGTCGCCGGCGCTGGTCGATGCGATGAAGTCGCTGCGCGGCGATCTGCTCATCCTCGGTGTGGCCGGCAAAATGGGGCCGACACTGGCGGTGCTGGCGAAGCGGGCTCTGGCCGCGGCGGGCAACGATGCTCGCGTCATCGGCGTGGCCCGATTCTCGCGGGGCGATCTGCGCGACCGCCTGGAATCCGCCGGCGTCGAGACCAGCACGGTCGACCTGCTAGCCCCGGCCGCGTCGGCGTCGCTGCCCGATGCCCCGAACGTGATCTACCTCGTCGGCCAGAAGTTCGGCTCGACCGGCAACGAACCGCTCACCTGGGCGATGAACGTGTACTTGCCGGCCC
>JACQVT010000533.1 GCA_016209665.1 Planctomycetota bacterium
GGTACCGGGCTCGCGGTAGGGGTTCAGGAACAGGTCCTTGGCGTAGACGACGCCGAGGATGTTGTCGATCCTGGCGTCGTAGACGGGGATCTTGGTGAACTTGCGCTCGCGCAAGATCCGCAGCAGCTCGGCGGGGTCGTCGTGGACGTCGAACGCGATCATGTCGACCCGCGGGACCATCACGTCGTAGACGCGCAGCTCGCGGAGGCGGATGACCTCGCCGAGCATGGCGTTTTCGTCGGCGTCGATGATCCGGTGCTGCTCGGACATCTCGATGAGTTCGTTCAGCTCCTCGCTGGTCACGTATTCGTCCGGCGGCTGGGCACCCGCCAGCAGGCGTGTCAGGGGCGTGACCAGCGCGTGATGAAGCACATAGGTCACGGGGGCGAGCGGAATCTGCACCAGCCGGACGGCCGGGGCGACCAGGGGTGCCAGTTGCCGCCTCGACACGATGGCCGCACTCTTGGGGAGCAGATCCGCGAACACCGTCACTACAACGGGGCTCACCAGGCCCAGGGCGGCCCCGAGCATGGGGGCCTGGCTCACCAGGTCGCGGCACACCGACAGGCTGACCGCGAAGATGAACATGTTCGTGGTGACGTTGCCGATCATCAGCGTAAGCAGCAGGTGGCGGGGATACCGCATCAGGTCGACGACGAGGCGGCCGGCGCGGTTGCGGCCGCGGCTCATGCGGCTGAGTTCGTAGCGACTGAGCGAGAAGATCGCCGTCTCGGCGCCGCTGAACAGCGCGGAACAGGCGAGCAGGGCCAGCAGCAGGAGTACTTGCAGGGTCACGCCGTCGTTCAGTCTATCCCAGGGCCGGCCCTCCTCGCCAGAGACGCGGGGACATGGCGACGCGGGGACACGGCGACGCGGGGAAGCGTTCGGCGGCTTCGAGAGTCTGCGCGGCGTGCGAAGAGGCTGTGGGATAACCGTGCGGGGCTGCAAGTACGAGTACGAGTATGACCCGGATTAACCGGGCAACTTGGTGGCGGACGATGGGTTTGACGGCGGCGACGACGATCGGTATCTGTATTACTATGATCCAGAAAGCCGCCTGACCCGGATAGCATATGGCACCGACGGCGAGGGCACGAGCGGCACGCTGACGGCCGAGTACCGCTACGACGACCTCGGCCGGCGGAGCGACGATGTTGCCCGAGCTTGCGGGGCGTGGCCGGCCCGTCGAGGGTTCGGGTACCGGCCTCGGGTGGTGGCCGAGGCGCTCGGGTACACGTCGGACGGCAAGGTGGTAGTGGTGGCGATCCAACGAATGGAGGCGGCATGGCCGCGGCTGGAAGGAACACTGAAGCCGGCAGAGGAGGAGACACTATTGACTAAGTGCGCTCCGACCCCAAAGCCTTCCGCTCCGACCCCAAAGCCTTTCGACCCCTGGAAGCTCGAATACGTGCCGCGCGCCGACGAGCGATGCGTGACCTGCCAGCGGCTCTACGATCGGCTCAACGGCGAGAGCGAGCGCCTGTACGAGATCACCAGGAGACAATTGATCAAGGCGAAGAAGCAGGAGAAGGCAAGAAAGCGGCAGAAGGCGGAAAGGGACAAGGCCGACGACGCCATGTCACGCGTCCAGGCGGTCTTCAAGAAACGCGGATGCCCTGCCTTTCCCGCCAGGGTCAGTCGGGGCTACACCATCTACCACGAAGGCCAGGCGGTCTCCCGCATTCGGCAGCGCGACAAGTGGTGGGAAGTCCTGTGGAGGAGTTACCGCGACAAGTGGGAGTCCATCGGAGATCTGGGCGGCGTGGTCTTCGACACGGCGGAGGAAGCGGCGACCTACGTCCTCGACGATCCGATGGGCATCTTCTGGAGATGATGCAAATGAGCGCCTCAAAGAGACATGATGACCGGCGGAAGAGGAAAGGCCGGCAGCGGAAGGGCGGGTCCGACATTCAAGACCTGAGCGGCGACGTTTTGGGGTCCCCCTCTTCTCCGCCTCAATTCGATTCTGTTCCACCCAAAGAGCCAGAGATACCCCCTTTCATGCTCGGCACCGAACGGGTGCTCCGGGAGCTTCACGAAGCACTGGAGGGACACGAGTTCTCCAGCAAGGAAGAACTGGATGCCTTCATCGCCGCCTTGAACCGACGCAGCATGAAGCCTTCCCCCAAGACAAAGGCGTCGAGAAGCCGCAAGCACCAAGCTCAAGACTTGGCCTATCAGGCGATGGAGACCCACGACCCGATCCAGGCAGTCAGGCTGTGCGAGAGGGCGATCAGGCTGGACCCCCATTGCGTGGACGCCCTGGTGCACCTGACGCGACTGTCCTGCGATGACCGCGACGAGATCATCGAGCACATCAAGAGGGTGGTTGACATCGGTGAGCGGGATTTGGGTGGGGCCGATTACTTCAGCGTGAATGCGGGGCATTTCTGGGGATTGCTGGAAACCCGACCGTACATGAGGGCCAAAGCGTATCTGGCCCAGTTGCTGGTGGAAGCGGGCAAGCCGGATGAGGCCATCGATCACTATGAAGAGTTGCTCAGGTTCAACCCCAACGACAACCAGGGGCTCCGGTATCCGCTGATGGGCCTTTACCTCCTGGCGGACAACCTGGAGGGCGTGCGGCGGTTGTTCAGGGAATTCGAGGATGAAGGGAGTGCCGTGTTCGCATGGTCACGGGTCCTGGAGCGTCATCTGTCGGGCGATGAAGGAGGCGCGGCCAAGGCGCTCAGGGCAGCCCGCCAGTGCAACAAGCACGTCGAGAAGTACCTGACGGGCAGGAAGGCGATGTCCAGGGAACTGCCTCCGTACTACGGCTTCGGCGACGAGAATGAAGCGATCGTCTGTGCGGCCTCCATCGGGAAGGCTTGGAGGCAACACCCCCAATCAGTGGACTGGCTCAAACGGGCGCGGTGAGGTGATGCCGGACGGGCACTGGTGTTGACGCCATGCCGAGCGACAGGCGCTTTTAACGACCATCCCATGTTACTCCTTGCGAGCACGGGAGCAACAGAACCAATGGCTGAAAGCTGACCGCTGACGGCTGATAGCTTCTTCCCCTTGATCTACGGCCCGGCGTCACGGATGATTCACCGCCGATGTCGATTCGCGTGGTTCACCTGGTGGACGACCACACGCCGGAGGATGGGGCGCGGCTGTGTTCGCTGGTCTTGCGGAAGCTGCCGGCGGAGGACGTGGCCCAGCAGGTCGTCGCGATGGGCGAGGTGCCGGCCTCGCTGGTCGTGCCGGGCGATCGGCGCGCGGTGCGAGCGGCCCGCCCGCTGACGTGGCCGATGGTCTGGGCCCAGCCGTTGCAGCGACGGCTGCGACAGTTGCGGCCCGATGCGGTGTTCGCCTGGAGCGCGGTTGCGTGCGCGGCGGCCGGCTCCGCGGGTGGGTTTCCGGTAGTGGGGGTGGTTTGCGATCCATCCGACGCACAGGCCTGGAGCCGATGGAGCGACGCGGTGCGAGGCGGCAGTGCCCGCCGGTTCGAGCTGGCCTGTACCTCGGGTACAGTGCAGCGGCGGCTGGTGGAGTGCGGCGTGCCGATGGGCTCGACGGTGGTCATCCGGCCGGGGATCGACTTCGCCGCGATCCGCAGGGCTCGGCAGACGGCCGATCGGACACGATCGCGGCTCGGGCTGCCGGCGGCGGGGCGGGTGATGCTGACCGCGTCGCCGCCGTCGCGGGTGGGGGGGCAGTATCACGCCGTGTGGGCGACGGCGATCCTTCATCACATCTGGCCGGACGCGATGCTGATCGTACCCGGCGTCTCCAGGGAGCAACGGCGGATTGCGCGGTTGATCGAGAGCATCTACTGCCCCCAGGTCTATCGGCTGACCGGCGATGTGTACTCGCCGACCGAACTGCTGGCCGTCGCGGATGCGCTGGTGGTGCCCGCGCTCGGCGACGTGTCCAGCGGCTGGATCGCGTGGGCGATGGCGGCGGGCGTGCCGATCGTCGGGTCGGCGGTGCCGGCCGTCGCGGAGTTCATCGCCGACCGCCAGAACGGCTTTCTGTGCAAGCCGGGCGAGCCGCACACGCTGGCCATCCGCATCCGCACCGTGTTCGAGTCGCCGGAGCTGCTCGCTCAATGTGCCCGGACGGCCGGGCAGCAGGCCTACGAGACTTTCCGGGCCGAACGCTGCGTGGACGAGTTCCTCAAGCTGCTCCGCAACCTTGTTGCCGGCGGACCGGCCTTGGCCGGCGTACGCGACGCGGCCTTCGACGCCTGAAGCGAGGCTGGGCCGGCGGTTCTCCCTTTACGCCCGGGTGTGGCTGTCGGTTATGGTCGGGCTTTGGGGGGAGGGTATCCTTGCCCGCCTTCTTCTCCGCGCCGGGCGGGAGCAAAGGGCGCGGCGAGGTCGCCACAGGTGACTCTCCGTGGCGAGATGTTCGTCGCCGGCGGGTTTCGCCGTGGCGGACTGGCCCCCCAGGCATGGCTGGCACAGCACCATGATTGGCTGCCGCACCCTTTGTCCCCAGCGGCCCTCGCGTGCCCCTTGCCTCCGGCGACGGGCCTGTTAGAATGGTCTGCGCGGTCGGGCCGGAGCGACGTTATTCTCGATTCCGCCGACGGCCGACCCAAAACCAACGCCAGGGCGTTTAGCTCAGTTGGCTAGAGCGCATGGATCACACC
>JACQVT010000469.1 GCA_016209665.1 Planctomycetota bacterium
GAGGTGGAGCGGTCGCTGCGAGTGCTGGACGGAGCGGTGTTGGTGCTGTGCGCGGTGGGGGGAGTGCAGAGCCAGTCGCTCACCGTCGACCGGCAGATGAAGCGCTATAACGTGCCGCGGATCGCGTTCATCAACAAGTGCGACCGCACCGGGGCCGATCCGGCCCGCGTCGTGCAGGCGATGGAGACCAAGCTGGGCCACGTGGCCGTGCCGCTGCAGATGCCGATCGGACTGGAGGGAAGCCACCAGGGCGTGGTCGACCTGATCGCGATGAAGGCGGTCTATTTCGACGGCGATCGCGGCGAGAAGGTCCGCGTCGAGGCGATCCCTGCGGACCTGCGCGAGGCGGCGGCGCGGGCCCGGCACGCCATGCTCGACACGCTATCGCTCTACAGCGACGAGCTGATGGAGCTGATGCTCGAGGACAAGCCGATCGGCGAGGAGCTGCTTCATGCGATTATCCGGGAACAGACCATCGCCCGCGAGATCACGCCGGTGCTGATGGGCTCGGCGTTCAAGAACAAGGGCGTCCAGCCGCTGCTCGACGCGGTCTGCCGTTACCTGCCGAGCCCGCTGGACCGCATGGCCTATGCCCGCGACATCGAGAATGAGGGGGCGGAGATCGCCCTGGCCGCCGACCCGGACGGCGCCGCCGCGGCGATGGCGTTCAAGATCGTGGACGAATCGTTCGGCCAACTGACCTACACCCGCGTCTACCAGGGCCGGATCGTAAAGGGGCAGACGTATCTCAACAGCCGCAGCGGCAGGAAGCAGCGGGTGGGCCGCATCCTCCGCATGCACGCGAACGACCGTGAAGACATTGCGGTGGCCGGAGCAGGCGACATCGTGGCCCTGATCGGCGTGGAGTGCAACTCGGGCGACACGCTGTGCGCCCTGACGCACAACTATTCGTTGGAGCGGATCCACGTGGCCGAGCCGGTGATCTCGCTGTCGATCACCGCCGGCAAGGGCACAGACCGCGATAAGCTGGGCCGGGCCCTCGGCCGATTCTGCCGCGAGGACCCGACGTTCCACGTGCGGACCGATGCTGAGACGGGCGAAACGATCATCTCCGGCATGGGCGAGCTGCACCTGGACATCTACGTCGAGCGGCTGCGCCGCGAGCACAACCTCCAGATCACGGTCGGTGCTCCGCAGGTGAGCTACCGGGAGGCGCCGACCCAGACGGTGGAATTCAACTACAAGCACCGCAAGCAGACCGGCGGGGCGGGCCAGTACGCCCATGTGATCGGCAAGTTGGTGCCGCTGCCGGAGAACGCGGAGAACGAGTACGAGTTCGTCAACGAGGTGAAGGGCGGACGGATTCCGACCGAGTTCGTCCCGTCGTGCGACAAGGGCTTCCAGGCCGCACGGTTGAAGGGGCAACTGGCGGGCTACGAGGTCGTTCGCGTGCAGATCGTGTTGGAGGACGGCACGCATCACGCCGTGGACTCGTCGGACCTGGCGTTCCAGGTCTGCGCCCGCGACGCCTTCAACGAGGCCTACCGGCGGAGCAAGCCGGCGCTGCTGGAGCCGATCGTCAAAGTCGAGGTCGAGTGCCCGACGGAGTTCCAGGGCCCGGTGGTGGGCGACTTGTCGGGCCGCCGCGGGATCATCCACGGCACGGACGCCCGGCAGGGCACGACCGTGGTCACCGCCGAGGTGCCGTTGGCCCGGATGTTCGGCTATGCGACGGACCTGCGGTCGGCGACGCAGGGCAAGGGCACGTTCAGCATGGAGTTCGCGTGTTATCGCCCCACGCCTCGGGACGTGCAGGAGGAGATCGTGGCCGCCCGCCGCAAGGGCGAGAACGTTCGCATGTGATACAACCGCTTTTGGTGTGGACAGCACCCGAAGCAATTACTGGGCCCGTGCGGCGACCCCGCACGGGCTTGTTTTTCGCGCTCCCCCATGTTCTCGGACCCAGGCCAAACTCGACCCCCGCCGTTCCGGCTGCGCGAATGACAATACCCGGCGGGTGTTAACTTATTGCTGTATAGGCGGTTATTGATCTGTGTAGCGGAGTTCGTGCCCGTCGGTGGGTGCTGCGGCAACGGACCACCGCGCTCGCTGTCGGTGCCACGGGATGCGGATCATCTGACCGGGGTTCCTGATGGTAATCCGGCCGTGGAGTGAGCGGTAACTTCTTGGGGCTCGAAGATTTATCGCTTGACTTTGGCGGTCGTCCTGCGTACAAGGGAAGTATGTGGCGGGGCTTCAGAGTCCGTGGCCTGCCGGAGGCCGGCTGATGTGCCCAGCCCGTGATGCACGTGGTGTCGTTTGGAAGGGCGTGTCTGCTTGAAGACAGCGCGTGTTGTTGGTTTTGTTTTGTTAGCCGGTCAGATGGCATGGGCTGACCTTGGCCTGACTATCGACGCTGATTCTTTGCGCTTCATTTACACTCGCGGTGCCGGTGGTCCGGGAACCATCGGACGCATCGACGTCTCGCCGACGTGGGCGACCAACCTCGTTGTTCAGCAGATTGATCCCATCGACGGCTCCATCGTAGATCTCGGCAGCTTTGGTGATGCCCCATTCAACGCATCGTTCACCGGCGAGGTGTTCTATCTGGGCTCGCCCAACTCGTATGCGGTCATGGGGACGTATGCGATCACGGACCTCTCGCGGAAGGTCGTGCTCGAGGGCGATTTCTCCAGCACGTCGGTACGCCTCAACGGGGATACGCTGTCGATCGGGGGGGCGCTGTTCAACCAGGACGGCATTCTGCAGTCGGGGCTGACCTCTGGATACGCCTCCTCCGGCGGAGCGAAGGGCGCCGGCCCGAGCCTTGGGACTTCCTGGGATGAACTTCTTTCCTCCTCGTTACTCGACAACGCACTCGAGGTTCAGATGGCGGAAGGCTACTCAGGCCTCGATGCCTTCTTTGGTCACAACATCCGGGCGACCACGTCCGGTGCGATCAGGACGTCGATTCCGGCAAACCTGGCAGTGGTGCCGGCTCCCGGGTCAGTCGTCCTGGGCCTGCTCGGTCTCTCGCTGGTCGCACGCTTTCGGCGCCGGTCCGACTGATCCTCACCCGGTTCTTTCCCTTTCCCTCCTTTAGCCATCACCGTGTTGCGCAAGCGTTGCGTGCTTACCACGGCCCGCGGTGCCATCCTGGGGGGGCGAGCTGTGCTACGGATTCCACGATGAATCTCGTGCTCTTGTCGGTAGCGTCCAGCGCTGTCGCCATCACGATTTCAATCCTGGCAGCCTGGCAGGGGGGCGGAACCGGGATCGAGGGTCAGGCACCGCTGGAGCATCGCGAAGTCGATCAGGTCAACCGAGCCGTCGTTGTTGAGATCGGCCGGCTCACAGCAGGGCTCGATCGTTTGCAGGGTGGGGCCCGTCGCACAGGACTCGAAGAACAGAACGTCGTCGCCGTCCACAACCCCGTCCCAGTCGAAGTCGGCTGGCACGGTGTAGGAGGGCTGGCAGCCCCACCGGGCCAGATCCGCGGTCAGGTCGCATTCAACGTGTGTGAAATCGCCGCCGACGTAGACGAGGCCGCGGTACGCGGCCATCACGTGGACGACCGCGGGGCGAGGACCACAATCGCAGAATGGCTCACCGCACCAACAGGGGTCGGAATCGTCGTCCTGGAGGGATGCCCCCAGGGCCGACCAGGAAGACCCGTCCCAGCGGGCGACTCGCCGCGTGCTCAACGTGCCGGCGAACGTGAATTGCCCTCCGGCGTAGAGCGCTGGCCCGTTGCCATCTTGGAGGCCGGCGAGGGCGTTGACCGGTTCGTCTCGCAGGCCCTGCCCGAGGGCCGACCAGGCGGAGCCGTTCCAACGAGCGATCCGGACGGTGTCGGTCACACTTCCGGCGCTGGTGAAGAATCCACCGACGTACAGGGCGTTACCGGACCCGCCGTCCCAGGTGAGTAGGGTGTTCGCGGTGCCGCTGACGCCCGTGGTGAGAGCGAGCCACGCGCTCCCGTTCCAACGGGCGATGTTCTTGGCCGGGCTGGTGAATAAGCCCGCCGCGACCAGTTCCGGGCCGTTGCCCGAGTCGTAGACGGCCAGAGCCCGTACGAGCGAGACCGGGGCTCCCGTTACCCCTGCTCCGACGGCGGACCAGCCGGCGCCGTCCCACTTCGCAATGTTGCTGACGGATACGTCGCCGGCCTGGGTGAACTGCCCGGCGGCGTAGAGGGAGGTCAGCACCCCGGTTTGGTAGGAGGCCAGGGCATAAACACCGCCGTTCGTGCCCGTGCCGACGGCCGACCATGCTTCGCCGTCCCACTGGGCCACGTGGGCGATCGCTGTTGAGCCCGAGAACGTGAAGTCCCCACCGGCGTACAAGGTCGGCCCCGTACCCAGGTCGAGGACGGCGATTGTCCACACCGTACCGTCAAAGCCGCTGCCGAGGGGGGCCCATGCGTGGCCGTCGAAGCGGGCGATCCGGTTGGCGGAGACGCCGCCGATCTCCGTGAACTCACCGCCCGCGTAGAGGAAAGGCCCATCCGGCGAGGGGGTCAGCACGCGAACAATGCCGTTGGCTCCCACCCGTGATTCATCCGACAGCCAACGGGCCTCGCAACCGTCCGCCGCCGCCTGCCGAGCCAGCCCCATGGACAGAAGCACAAGAAAGGTTATCGGTAGTCTCATTCAGGGGCCCCCGCTGCACTGACAGTGGCTGGAAAACCTCCCAGATGATCCTAGTCGGCCGAGTGCGGGTTTGCTACCTGCAAGATTATGCCATCTCGCCGAATGCCGGCCGATGGCGCCCCCGGTCGGACAAGCCCCAGCATGGCCCCTTATGGGCAAGGGACCCGGGAACTGCACTTGAGCATTTCCACGCGGCGGCGAAAATGGTCGCAGGAAGACGGGGACCAGTTCTCCAGGTGGAGGGAACACCAGTGCGCCGAGCGCTCATCACCGGTATTACCGGACAGGACGGCAGTTACCTGGCCGAGTTCCTGCTGACCAGGGGGTACGAGGTCCACGGCATCATCCGGCGCTCCAGCTCGTTCAACACCGGCCGGATCGACCACCTGTACCGCGACCCGCACGACCCCGAGGCCCGGCTGTTCCTGCACTACGGCGACCTGACCGACGGGACGGGGCTCCGCGAAGTGCTCACACGGGTGCAGCCCGACGAGGTCTACAACCTGGCCGCCCAGTCGCACGTCCGGGTCAGCTTCGATCAGCCGGTCTACACCGCCCAGGTCGACGCCATCGGCACCGCCCGGCTGCTGGAGGCCATCCGCGACACCGGCATCGCCACGCGGTTCTACCAGGCGTCGACCAGCGAGATGTTCGGCCTCACCGCCGAGGTGCCGCAGCGCGAAACGACGCCGTTCCACCCCCGCAGCCCTTACGCCTGCGCCAAGGCGTTCAGCCACTACCAGGTGATCAACTACCGCGAGAGTTACGGCATGTTCTGCTGCTGCGGGATTCTCTTCAACCATGAGTCCCCCCGTCGCGGCGAGACGTTCGTCACCCGCAAGATCACCCGGGCCGCCACCCGCATCAAGGAGGGCCTCCAGGATAAGCTGTACCTTGGCAACCTCGACGCCAAGCGCGACTGGGGATTCGCGGGAGATTACGTCGAGGCCATGTGGCTGATGCTGCAGCAGGACCGGCCCGACGACTTCGTCATCGCCACCGGGCGGATGCGTTCGGTCCGCGAGTTCCTGGAAGCGGTTTTCGATCGCGTCGGCCTCGACGGGCGGCGGTACGTCGAGCCCGATCCGCGCTATCTGCGCCCCGCTGAGGTGGACGTCCTGCAGGGCGACGCGAGTAAAGCCCGCCGCGTGCTGGGCTGGGAGTCCCGCGTCAGTTTCGAGCAACTCGTGGCCATGATGGTCGACGCCGACTGGAAGCTGGCCCGAAAGGAGAAACTGCTGGCCCAGGAGGGCGGGTAGGCCCGGACGGCCGCGCCCGACCGATGATCCGTTCGTCAGGGCGCCTGTATGGATGTTCTGGGGCCGGATCACTACCATTCAGCCATGCCGGTCATCGGACATGCCTTCGTCGGACTCGCCACTGCCATCGAAGCCGCGCCGGCGACCGGCCTGCGACGCAATCCAGCTATCTGGGCGCCGGGCCTGGTCGCCCTGGCGTACCTTCCCGATATTGTTGGACGGGCGGTCGCGTTTTTCCGGCCGGGCCCTTGGCGCGAGATGGGCCACAGCGTCCTCTTGGCAGTGCCGCTGGCACTGATCTCGGCGACGGGCCTCGTTTTGCTCTTCGGCTTGACCTGGAGGCGCAGTGCCGTCGTGGCCTCTGTCAGCCTGGGCGCGCACATCGGTCTCGACCTGCTGAGTGGCGACCATCTGCTGCTGTGGCCGGCCTCGTCGGCCAGCATTGGCCTGAGCCTGGCCGAGGAGGCGAGGGCCTTCATCCTCGAGTTGCTGGTCTTTCCCGCCCTGTTCGTTCTGTTTCTGCTGGTCCGACGAGTATGGACCGGCCATCATCCGAGTGGCGAGGGTGGTTCGTCCGCAGCCGCGGCATTCCGCACCGGCGGCTGGTCGGGCGTGGGCTTGACCGCTCTGATCCTGGTGGCGGCGTCCGTGACGCATGGTCTGGGCTGGCTTCGCCACCACCAGATGGCCGCGGCCTGGAACAAGTGCCGACAGCGCGACTTCGCCGGCGCCCTTGTCCTGTTCGACCGGGCCTCGTGCTGGCCGGCCATGCCCAAGCCCGGCCGCGTGGACTATGCCCGCGCGGAAGCCCATTGGGCGATGGGCAATCGCGCCGCCGCCGAGGAGTACTACCTGCGCTCCTACCGCGCGGACCCCTCGTACTTCTGGTGCGTCGTCGACCTCGCCAATCTCTATGCCTCGGCCGGCCAGCCGCTGGAATGGCGCCGGCGTCACGCCGAGCCCTACCTGCAGCGGCTGCGGACGGAGTTCACCGACCAGCCCGAGCGGCTGAACCTGCTGGCGCGGATCGACCGCAAGCTCGGCCTGGAGCAGCCGACGTCCATGTCCGCCGCCGTCGCGCCGTCGGCGGTCACGGTGCCCAGTGGTCCGCCTTGAACTCAGTTCTGCATTTCCGTTCCCCGAAAGCCGCGCTCGGCCTCCGGTTCCTCCTGGTCCAAGACTCTCGGCCCTGCTATTCTCACGGGCCGGCACGAGGTTGATGAAACCAGGGCACTTGGACATACGGTCACCGGAGGCTTGGATGGCGGAGGTAGAACTCGCGGCTGCGGCGGAGGCGCGGCCGCGCCAAGGCGGCAAGGCGTGGTTCGTGGCCTTGCTGGTGTTGTGCAACCTGATCTGGGCCTGTCACGGCACGGCGGTCAAACACATACAGGGGCAACTCGGCCCCATCGCCATCACGTTCCTGCCGTTCTACGTCACGACGCTGCTCCTGGCGCCGCTGCTCGTTTACAAGCGGCGGACGAATCCCCATGCCGTGCGTCCCACCTGGGGTGACTGGTGGCACTTCGTGATCGTGGGCGTGGGTGGCCAGGTCGTGGCCCAGTTGGGGGCGGTCTGGGGCGTCACCAAGACGCTGGCCTCGAACTCCGCCATTCTCTCCCTGCTGATCCCCGTCATCACCGCCGTGCTGGCCTCGATCATGCTCGGCGAGCGGATCACAAGGCTGCGCATCTCATGTCCGCTGGTCGGGCTCGTCGGCGTGTTGCTCATGTCGGCACGCGACCTTCGGCAGACATCGTTTCTGAACACGACTTTCCTCGTGGGCAACCTGCTCATCCTCGCCGCGTGTACGGGCTCGGCGTTCTACAACGTGTACTGCAAGGGTCTGCTCCGCCGGTTCCAGGAGGTGGAGATCCTCATCTTCAGTTACATCACCGCGTCGCTGGCCAGCGTGGGCGTGCTGATCTGGCAGGAGCCGGACTGCCTCGCCCGCCTCGCCCGGCTCGACGGCCGGGGCTGGGCGGCCCTGGCGTTCCTCGCGTTCTTCATGTACGGCACGGCGATGCTGCTGTTCTTCTACGTCCTGCAGCACGTACCGGTGACGGTGGCGTCCGCCTCCATCTATCTGCTGACCGTCTTCGGCGTGATCATCCCCATGATCGTGCTGGGCGAGCGCCTGAACATGGTCCAAGCCGCCGGCGCGGCGGTCGTCCTCGTGCCCACCATGGTGATCATGAAGTACGACCCCGGCGGGTAGAGCACGTCCGTACGCTCACGAGCCGAAGGCTTGTCGCTCACGCGGGGTTCAGGTTGTCTTCGAGTTGGCCGGCCGACGCGTCAAGACTGTCCCCCTCCGTCTTCACGGACCCATCCGCGTTGCACAGGTGGCGATGGATCGTTTCGATCAGCTTCGGCCGATCGATCGGCTTCGAGATAAAGTCGTCGCAGCCTGCATCGAGGCACTTAGCCGACACTGTACACCGACTGGACCAGCACCTGGGGTCGCTCGCCGCTGGCCTTGGCCAGATGGAGCGCCGTGTCCAGCGCCATCCTGGAATGCGGGGAACCGTCGACCAGAACCAGCAGGCGGCTCAGATGGGCGTGGGCACCTGCCGGCACGACAAGCACGTCGCAGGGGGTCTTGCGGGCCAACCGGTAGAACGTCGCCCCCACCCCCATCTGATCGTGGGGCAGGCGACGGCCTACCACGATCAGGTCCAGATCGCGGTCCCGCGCGGTGCGAAGCATCTCATGAAGCCCGGTAGCTTCGGAGACGTGGATCCGGATGTTCCGCGCCAGGTCCGCCGGCAGCACCTCCGCCAGCCGCTGGTGGACCGTCTCGGGCTGAGGGCACGGGGTCGCCGCGGGCTTCTCGATGCCGCGAACGTGCATGCAGTCGATCGACTCAGGCTTGCCCAACCTCGCCAGCAGGCCGGCGAACGCCAGTGCCTCCTTGTCACCCGGCTCATCGTTCAGATAGACGCCGAGTTTCTGAAAACGGCTCATGAAGACCACCTCCCCGCCTGCCGCGAGGCTTCCGTCGCGCCGCGGGTAGGCCGGTATTCTAGGGTCGATCTGGCAGCATGGACAAGATAGCCGTCGCCACTCGGCGGCCCGCGGCAACCATGCCCCGGGTGCGAAGCCTCACGCGGTGGGGCTGGGACAACCGCTGCCACCCAGCCTGTCATCCAAGAAACACCTCCGGCGGCGTTCTCGCCTCGATTGAGGTCGCTGGCGCTGAGGCGCGGCACGTCTCGCGCCCCGGAGCGTCATCCTCGTCAGGGGGTGGGCTTGGGCGGCAAGAAGCATGTTCGTACCTGTGACCGCGCACCGACCTGACGGGTTTCGTCTCGTCGCGGCGGTCAACAGGAGCCGGCCGGAACGGCTGGTGCGGGCCAGTCGTCATGACGGACCTCCTCATCATATGGTGGCGTCGGGTCGACGCAGACCACTGAATTCCACCCGTAGGGTCCCGGGGGTCAGCCTCTCGACGGCCGCGCTCAGCAGAAGCCGCTCAAATCCGGTACCCACCCGCGCCGCCGACATCGCCCTCGCCGTGCGTCCCGAAACGTCGGGATGTCGAGTGATGATTCGGCGGGATGTCATCTCGCACCTCGCTTCCGTTCGTTGCGTTCCGGGCTCCTTTGGCCCGGGACACCTGCCCGCGTCGCCGGCCCTCACGCGAGGACCGGTTGTCCAGCACGTCTGACCGGGCGGATCCGGAGGGTTCGCCGGCGGGCCAGATCCCGTCGGACCGCGCGGGCGATACGCTCCACTGCTTGGCAAATGGCCGCCTCCACGCTCGAACCCTTGCCGTGGGCGGTTTTCCGGGCGGAGGGAACCATGCTGGCCTCGATTCGACATTCCTGGTCGATCCCACCGCGCGGGCCATTGAAGTCGTGAAGACGTACCACCACCGCCATCACCCGTGAGGTGAATCGACCGAGAGCGAACGCCAACCGCCGCTCGATGAACTCCGACACGGACGGGGACAGAGTCACGTTCCGTGCGAACACGTGGATGCGCATGCCGACCTTCCTTTCTGTATCCATGGCAAGGGTTAAGCCAACCTTCCCACCCATTGTACGTCCCCGATGATGAATGGATTCATTCAAAATATAACGTTGACAATTCGATTCAGTGAATGTATCGTGAAGGCCATGGAATTGCCTAACTACAATCATTTACTGTACTTCTGGATGGTGGCCCGCGAAGGTACGATCGCCGCTGCGTGCAAGCAACTGTACCTGACCCAGTCGACCATCTCCACTCAGATCGGTGCCCTGGAGAAGCGGCTGGGGGTCAAACTGTTCCGGCGGGTCGGGCGCAACCTGGTGCTGACCGAGACGGGCCAGGCGGTGTATCACTACGCCAACGAGATCTTCGCCCTGGGCAGTGAACTGGTGGCCGTGGCCAGGGACCATCCCACCAGTCGGCCGACGCGCCTGAACATCGGGGCCCACGACACCCTGCCCAAGCTGATCGTCTGTCGGCTCCTCGAGCCGGCCTTCAACTTGCCTGATCCCGTTCGCGTGATATGCCACGAGGGAACGCCTTCGCAATTGCTGCCGAAGTTGTCCACCCACGAAGTGGATCTGGTGTTCTCCGATGCGCCGATGGATCCGCAGATCAAGGTCCGGGCGTTCAGTCATCCGCTGGGTGAGTGTGGGGTCGCATTCTTTGCCGTGCCCGATCTCGCGCGCCGGCTGCGGCAAGGCTTTCCCGGTTCTTTCTCGGGAGCACCGGCACTGCTCCCGGCGGCGACGGCGGCCATGCGCGGCACGCTGGAGCGATGGTTCCACACGACCGGCGTGCGCCCCATCGTGGTGGCCGAGTCCGAGGACATTGAGTTGATGATCGCCTTTGGCCAGCAGGGGCGCGGCTTCTTCCCCGCTCACGATGTGATCACCGCGCAAGTGACCCGGAACCGCCAGGTCGAATGGATCGGCAGCATCAAGGGCCATACCGAGCGGTTCTATGCCATCAGCGTCGAGCGCCGGCTGAAGCACCCGGCGGTCGTGGCCATCACCGAGGCGGCACGCAACGTGCTTTTTGCGTGAGTCATTCCGGCCTCAACCCGACGAACAAGGCGAAGCGCCCGGTGGATTCGCCGTCGCGGCGGTGGCTCCAGAAACGCTGGTCGCAGATGGTGCAGATGCCGGCGGTTTCGACGCGGTCGGCCGGCACGCCGGCGGCGGTGAGTTGGCGGCGGTTGGCGGCCCACAGGTCGAAGTAGAGC
>JACQVT010000470.1 GCA_016209665.1 Planctomycetota bacterium
CGGCGATCGGGCCGAGGACGGTATCCCCCTTACGGTCCGGCACGTCGATGGCCATCAGCTTCCGCCCGCCGGGACCCTCCATCCCGTCAGCGAACTTCAGGGGCGGGTTAGGGTCGCGGTTGCAGCCGGCCAGCACCACGAGCACGCATCCAGAAGGCAGCATCCATCGTCGTCGCATGGGAGAACCTCAAGCGGGCACATCGGCCAGGGTCGATGACCCTTAGAGGATACGCCGGTGAGCCGCGGTGGTCAACCAAATGTGCCAAGCTTCCCCCGGTCCGCACGCCGGGTATCATACGGCCATGCGTCTGCTGGTGGATGGATGCTATCTGATGGCGGCCGGCGCGGTGGCGCCGGTCCTGGCCTATCGCGCCTGGACCACCGGGAAATACCGCGCCGACTGGGATCAGCGGCGGGGCTATCTGCCTAACCTTCCACCAAGCGACCGCCGCGTGTGGGTGCACGCGGTGTCCATGGGCGAGGTCAACGCCGTGCGCGGGCTGGTGGACACCTGGCGCCAGAAGTCACCCGCCACCGAGTTCATCATCTCGACCACCACCGACACCGGCCAGGCCCGGGCGAAGCAGGTGTTTCCCGACCTGCCGGTCGTGCGGTATCCGCTCGACTTCAGTTGGTTCGTCACGCGGGCCCTGGACCGCATCAAGCCCACGATGATCGTGCTGGTCGAGCTGGAGGTGTGGTACCAGTTCGTCACGCTGGCGGTGAGGCGTGGGATCCCGGTGGCGGTCGTCAACGGGCGGCTGAGCGAACGCAGTGTGCGGCGGTTCGGCTGGGTGCGGCCCGTGGTCCGGCGGATGTTCGAGAAGCTGGCCTGGGTCGGCGCCCAGGACGAGGTGTACGCGGAGCGCTTCCGGCGAATCGGCGTGCCGCCCGACCGCGTCGGCGTCACCGGTTCCGTGAAATGGGACGGGGCCGAGGTGACCGACCGGATCGCCGGGGCGGACGCGGCGGCGGGCGCGATGGGCCTGCGGGCCGACCGCCCGTTGTGGGTGGCCGGCAGCACGGGGCCTGGTGAAGAACAGGTCATCCTCGAGGCCTACGAGTTGCTGCGAAAGACTCACCAGGACCCGCAACTGATGATCGTGCCGCGCAAACCCGAGCGGTTCGACGAGGTGGCGGACCTCATCACGCAGGCAGGCTACACCTGCAGCCGCCGCAGCCAGCACCCGGACGCCAGCCGCGGCGAGATGGCGGAGAGTGGGACCGGTTTCCAGCCGGTCCAAGTCGGAACGGACCGGCAAGATGCCGGTCCCACACAGAAACAGACCGGCAGGATGCCGGTCCCACAACAGAAACAGGCCGGCAAGATGCCGGTCCCACAGGTGTTTCTCGGCGACACGATGGGCGAGCTGCGCAAGTTCTATTCCCTGGCAAGCGTCGTTTTCGTCGGCCGCAGTCTCGCCGAGATGGGCGGCTCGGACACGATGGAGGTCGCCGCCCTGGCCAAGCCGATCGTCGTCGGGCCGCACAACGAGAACTTCACCGACACGGTGGCTCAATTGCAGCGCGGCGAGGCGGTCCGTATCCTATCTGTGGACTTGGGGGATCCGGGCGTCGTGGACCAGTTGGCCCAGGTGGTCGGGACCCTGCTCCATGACCACCTGGGGGCCGAGGTGATGGGCCGACGGGCTCGCGAGGTGGTTCTGGAAAACCGGGGGGCGACGCAACGGACGCTCGCCGTCTTGTCGGAGATGCTCGATCGTGCCCAGCACCGCCCTGCGTAGGCAACTGATGAGCAAGGTCCGCAGCGTGGTCGTCAAGGTGGGCACCGCGCTGCTGACGGGCAACGACGGCCGGCTGGACAAGCGGCGGATCGGCCACATCGCCGCGCAGCTCGCCACCCTGCACCAGCGGGGCGTCCAGGTCACGCTGGTCAGCAGCGGCGCGGTGGGAGCGGGCATCGGGCTGACCCGCCAGCCCAGCCGGCCGAAGTCGATGCCGGCCTTGCAGGCGACGGCGGCCATCGGCCAGCCCGGTCTGATGGCCATCTACGGCAAGGCCCTGGCCCGCCGCGGCATCCACGCCGGGCAGGTGCTGGTCAGCCGGCCCGATTTCGAGGAGCGCGTCCGTTACGTCAATATCCGTAACACGCTGGACGCCCTGCACGCACTCGGCGCCATCCCGATCATCAACGAGAACGACACCATCGCCATCGAGGAACTCGACCGCTTCGCCGACAACGACATGATCTCGGCTCTCATCACCAACCTGCTGCGGGCGGACCTGCTGGTCATTCTGACCGTGGTGGACGGCCTGCTGGACGACGAAGGCGGCCTCGTAGACCTGGTCACGAGCGTCGATGAGCGGGCACGGCGCCTCATCCGCAACGTCAAGTCGGCTCTCGGCAGCGGCGGCATGGCCAGCAAGCTCAACGCCGCGAAGCTGGTAACCGATGCCGGGGAGGGGGTGGTGATCGCCAACGGGCGGCGGCAGAACGTGCTGGTGCGGCTTCTCGAGGGCCAGCGGGTGGGAACGATCTTCGCTCCCGCGGGCAAGAAGCTCTCCGCCCGGCAACGGTGGCTGGCCGGGGCCGTGCGCCCCGTCGGCCGAATCGTTGTCGACGCCGGTGCCGCCCACGCCCTCCTGGGCGGGGGCAAGAGCCTGCTCGCCCGCGGGATCACCCAGGTGTCCGGGACTTTCGCTCGCGGCACGATCGTGCGGGTGGTGGACCCCGGCGGCGGGACGATCGCCCACGGCATCACGAACTTCAGCCACGAGGAGCTGGGTCGGATCAAGGGGCTGAAATCCAGCGAGTTCGCCGCCGTCCTGGGGCGCCCCTCGCTCGAAGAGGTCATCCACCGGGACAACCTTGTTTTGACGATCAACGGGTAACAGTCCGGGGTGATCGGCATCAGAAGAGTATCGGGCTGGGGGCGTCACCCCGCCGGAGCGTGAGGAACACCCGCATGAACGTTCGCCGTCGCAGGATCGCGTTCACGCTGATCGAGGTGCTCGTTGTGGTGGCGATCATCGCCCTGCTGGTCGCCATCCTGCTGCCGTCGCTGGCCAGCGCCCGGTACCACAGCAAGCTGGCCGCCTGCCAGAGCAACCTGCATCAGCTTGGGGTGGGTATCGTCTCCTACGCCAACGAACAGCGACTGATCCCGTTCGGACCCACGGTGGACCTGCTGTTCTCGCCGTTCCTCGAATCCAACGACGGCCGCCTGGCGACCAACCAGATCTGGACCGGCCCGCAGGTGGTCCAACCCGAGAGCGCGGTCCGGCCGCAGCGGATGAGTCTGGGCCTGTTGATGGCCAAGGCGTCGGTCTGGCCGAGGATGATGTACTGCCCCGACGACGACACGAACGATCCGCAGGAGGAGCTGGCGAAGGTGCTGGAGCGGACCGACAAGGCGGCCTATAGTTCGTATCTGTACCGGCAGTTGCAGGAAACCAACGGCAAAGGCCGGCTCGAGGACCTGGGCCTCAACTCGATGGGCGGCCGAGCCACCGCCCTGGCCCTGGACATCAACTCGCTCCTGAGCATCGCTCCGGACGCCCGGCGCACCAACCACAAGGCCGGCAAGGTCAACGTGCTGTACCGCGACGGCTCGGCCCGCGGCTTCGACAACGCCAAGGGTACGTTCTCCCTCCGCGACCAGGACCTGGTCAGCGGCCCCCAGGGCGTCCTCCAGGACCTCGCCGTCCGCCGGGCCCAGATCCTGCAAGAGGCCGACCGGCGGTACTGAACGGTGTCGACATGCCGGAGCTTCCCGAGGTTGAGAGCGCGCGGCGGTTGGTCGAACGGCACCTCGTCGGGCGTTGCATCGTGCGGGTGGCCGTGGTCGACGACCGGATCGTTTACGCCGGGGTCGCACCGCGGCGGTTCGCGCGGGTGCTGCGGGGCCGGCGCGTGGAGGCGGTGCGGCGGCGGGGCAAGCACCTGTGGTTCGAGCTGGATCGGCGGCCCTGGCCGGCGTTTCATTTCGGCATGACGGGCTGGTTCGAGGTCTACCGCTGCCCGGCGGACCGACCGCCGTTCTGGAAGGTCGAGTTTGCCCTGGACAACGATACGCGGCTGGCCATGCCGGATGCCCGGCGGCTGGGTCGTATCCGCCTGCTCGCCGATCCCGAGCACGCACCGCCGATCAGCGAACTGGGTTTCGACCCCTTGCTCGACATGCCGGACGCAGCGGCATTCGCCGCGGGGCTGGCCGGCCGGCGGGCCCCGATCAAGGCCGTTCTGCTGGACCAGGGTTTCTCGGCCGGCGTGGGCAACTGGATCGCCGACGAGGTGCTTTACCAGGCCCGCCTCGCTCCGCGACGGCGTGCCTGCGACCTGACCACCGCCGAGGCCCACCGGCTGCGCTCGACCATCCTCCGCGTGATCCACAAGGCCGTCGACCTCGACGCCGACAATTCGCGGTTTCCTCGCGCCTGGTTATTCCACCACCGCTGGGGCCGCAACTCCGACGCCGCCACCGCCCGAGGCGAGAAGATCGTCCACGCCACGATCGGCGGCCGAACCACCGCCTGGGTTCCCGCCGTGCAGAGATGAAGATGCGGAGTCCCTCTGGCCGCGGGCCCCGGCGGCGGTCCCGGGGACGAGGGCCGGCCACCTTTTCACCACATTTTCTCGGACTCACCCTTGAATTCGGCCGATCTTGTATCAAGATGGGTGAGCCGCCGGACAGAGGCCGGCGTCAGCTCGTGGGTGGTCATCGCGTCCCTCACGTCGGAAGCGAAGGAGGAAGGTCATGTGCCGAGTTGCTGGCTGGGGCGGTCTGGTTGTCGTGTCTTTGTTGCTGATCCTCGGAGCCGAGTGTGCTTCCACGGGCCCGGGTACGGCGTCCGGTCTCGATCCCAGTGACCCGAATTTCGAGACCGCCGAGGCGATCGTGGCCGCTGCGGCGGTGGGCAGGGACGGGGCCGCCACCTTCGAGCAAGGCGTCGCCGCCGGCGCCGATGACCCGATCGGGGATACCATCGCCGCCTTGCGGGCCCGGGCCGACGTGGCCTCGGTGGAACTGTCCATCGACGGGGCCACCATCATGGTCGAGCACGTCGATGGTCAGCGCATCGCCATCCTCACGGACCAGAAGGACCGGGCCGAATGGGAACTGGCACCGAATCCGACCGCAAAAGCGGCCACCACCGCCGCCACAGCCGGCGGCAGCGCCATCATCTGCAACGAGAAGAGCTTTCCCCAGAGTAAGCAGGCGCTCGTGATCACCGGCTTCCAGCAGGACTTCGACACGGATCTGAATACCATCACCGGCCCGCTGCAGCGCGCGGGGTACCAGCCCGACGTGCTGAGGCTCAGCACGCCGGCGGACCTCGAGCAACTGCAGAACAAGCTCGCCAACGCCGGTGTGATCTACATGTCCAGCCACGGAAACGTGAGCAAGAACCTGGACGGAGTCTACGGCAACAACGTGGTCACCGAGATCGAGGTGCCGTTGAATGACAGCGAAGCCTTCGCCGACAGCCTCCTGGACATGGTGGCAATCTTTGGCGGCGACTTCCAGCGGTTCGTGTCCGTGTCCGCCAACAAGGGAAAGCTCTACTGGTCGCTCACGCCGGCGTTCTTCGGGCAGTTCAAGTATCCCAACAGCTTCGTATACGTCGACTCCTGCAACAGCGACCACGACGTAGAGGGCGGGAACCAGTTGGCCAGCGCCTTCACGAGCAACGGGGCCGGCGCGTTCGTCGGCTGGAAGGGCAAAATCAGCACGCGGTTTTCGAACCCGGCGGCGGCGGCGATCTTCGATGGAATGGCTCCGCAGACGGCCACGATCAGCAGCGTGGACCTTTCCACCAACCCGTCCGACCCTGGGGCGGGGGAGTCATACGTGCCGACCGCCGTGGTGTCGCCGGCCAGCACCGGTGTGGAAATACAAATCAGCATTTCCGGGACCGACGGCTTTGCCCGCACCGAGACCGGCACCACCGACGCCGCCGGCGAGGTCGTGTTCTCCAGCGTGCCCGGCGGAGCCAGCGGCGTGGTGGACACGATCACCGAGGTGGCCGGCGGCGCCGACAGCAGCGCCTCGGCGGTCAATGTCGTGCAGAACGACCCGACACTGAACCAGGTCTGGCAGTTGCCCTACAACCCGAAGCAGGAGACGTTGTCCAACCTCTCGCTGACAGCCAACAGCGACTACAACATCATCTGCAACAATCAGGCGGTGACCCAGACCACCAAGCTCGTGAAGTTCTGACCGGCGGCCCCGCGGGCCGGTAGCGTCCGGCGCCTCGCGGGCCGGTAGCGTCCGGCGCCTCGCCGGACGTCTTCTTCTGTCGAACGGCCCGCGAGAACGCCGGCCGCTACGGTTCCACCCACGAGGGTGAACCGGGACTCGTATCATTCCGCCGGAACGCAGCGGTGCTCGGCCCACTCGCGGAGGGCGGCGACGCACTCGGCCATGGTGACCGAGAGCGGCGGAGAGTTGCCCAGGGCCTGGAGGATGCGGTCGGTGGTGAGATCGGTCTTGGCGGCGTAAGCGTCGTGAAGCGCCGAGATGATGCCCTGCTCGATCTCGGCTCCGCTGTAGCCGTCGGCGGCCAGAGCGATGGCGGGCAGATCGAACCCGCTCGGATCGCGGTGGCGTTTCCGCAGGTGGATGGCGGCGATCTGCTCGCGGGCCTGGCGGCCGGGCAGGTCGACGAAGAAGATCTCGTCGAAGCGCCCTTTCCGCAGCAGCTCGGGTGGCAGGGCCTCGATGTCGTTGGCGGTGGCGACCAGGAATACCGGGGCCTGATGCTCCTGCATCCAGGTGAGCAGCGTGCCGAACATCCGCTGGCTCAAGCCGCCGTCGGTGCTGCGGCTGGCCGCCGACGCGAACGCCTTCTCGATCTCGTCGATCCACAGGACGATGGGGGCCATTCGCTCCGCCTGGGCCAGGGCATCGCGGAGGCGCTTCTCGGATTCCCCCACGTAACGGTCGTACAAGGCTCCCACGTCCATGCGCAGGAGCGGGCGCTGCCAGGCGGTGGCGATGGCCTTGGCGCACAGGCTCTTGCCCGCCCCCTGCACGCCGAGCATCAGGACGCCCCGCGGCACGGGAATGCCGAATTTGCCGGCCTCGCCCGTGAAGACGTCGGCCCGCTGGGCCAGCCAGCTCTTCAGCCGCCGCAGGCCCCCAATCTCGTCAAGGCTGACGGGCAGCTCGATGTACTCCAGGAGGCTGTGCTGGTGCAGGGCCCGCCGCTTGGCGGCAAGGACGTGGTTGATGTCGTCGTCGTCGAAGCGGCGATCGTCGGCCACCACGTCGACGATGACCCGTTCGGCCTGACGGCGGGTCAGCCCGCGCAGGTTGCGGATGATCGTCTGTAAGCTGCGGCGGGTGATCTCCACGGTGATGCGCTCTTGGCGGTCCATGCGGCGGAGCGTGTCGCGGATGATCCGGTCGAGTTCCCTCTCATCCGGCAGCGAGATTTCCAGCCGCGCCGCCTCGGCGGCGATGACCGGGGGGAGGTTGTCCCGGTGGTCGACCATGACCAGATGGCAGTTCTTGCTGCGGTATCGGGCAAGCAGGTCTCGGAGGATGCGCAGCGTGCGCTCGTCGGCGAGATGGCCGGCCAGATCCAGGGTGACGGCAATGGCGCCGGCGTTCAGCGGACGTTCCGTCAGGTAGTACAGGCCGGCGGCGGGATGCTCGGTCTCGGCGACGCAGCGGCTGTCGGATATAAGCCCGTCGCGGACGCCGCCGATGACCGCCCAGATCCACATCTCGGTCCCCACCCTGAGGGCCGTCTCGCGGAGCAGCCCCAGCGCATAGTCCTCCTCATCGGTCACGATGGACACGCAATGGTGGCGAGCCCGCAGGAGCTGTTCCAGGTGCTGCTGGTCGGTCATACAACGAAGGTAGCAAGCGGGCGCGGGATTGGGAAGTGGGAGCTTCGCTCCCTTCAGGCCCCACCGGCGGTTGAGGCGGATCTGGCCGAGCGTGACAGGCGGCGACACCGGAGAACCGTCCGCTCGAATGGCACCAAGAGCATGCGGAACAGGCTGGATTCGTCGACGTTTCTCAGCACAATCACACGGACTGTGCTTGCGATGACCCAAGTGAAATAGTATTCTGCCCACACAGGCAGATCGGCCGCGGGGCGGCGTTGGGCAGAGCCAGGGTTACACATCGTCTGCATCCTCGGTTCGATGTGGTTCGGCTGGAAACCAGGTATGGAGAACGACCATGCGAACTGACCGGCAGGCGACGCGGCGATCGTTTCTGCGGGGTACAGTGGGGACGGCTGTCGGCGGCTGGGCCGCGATCCGCTGGCCGCGGCGGGTGATCGGCCAGACCGCGGCCGCGCCGGCAACTGGCCTCACCGCGCCAAGCCTGCCCCCGAGCCAAGCCGCCCTCCTCGCCGGCGACTCGCGGGCCGACAACGTCTTCCGGGCCCTCAAGCTGATCGAGCCGCAAGTGCGCCAGGCCATCGCCCGCAAGAAGCGGGTGTTGATCAAGCCGAACGTGGTGGTGACCAACAACCAGCTTTCGGCCACGCACGTGGAGTGCCTGGAGGGCATCCTGGAGTTCCTCAACCCGATCGTCAAGGATGAGATCGTGATCGGCGATTCGTCGGCGGGCGGGCAGGTGACGGCGGGCTACGACAACTACAAGTACCATTCGCTGGCCAACCGCTACCGGGTGCGGTTCATCGACCTGGACGAGATGCCGACCGAGACGCGGTACGTCGTCGATCATCGCTACCTGCCGCAGCCGGTGCGGCTCGCCCAGCCGGTGATCGACCCGGAGACGTTCATCATCTCGGCGGCGGTGCCCAAGACCCATGACCGGGCGGTCTGCACGCTGTCGCTCAAGAACGTCGTGGTCGGAGCGGCCATCAAGGACAAGGGGTTCCGCTGGGGCGCCAAGGGCACCGGCTCCAACGACAAAGTGCTCATCCACGGCGGGCCGGAAAACCAGGCCATCCACTACAACCTCTTTAACATGGCCAAGATGCTGCGGCCCGACCTGTCGGTGCTCGACGGCTACCAGGGCATGGAGCGCAACGGCCCGGTCGCCGGCACAGCGGTGGACCACCGCATCGCCATCGCCAGCACGGATTTCCTGGCCGCCGACCGGATCGGCGTCGAATTGATGGGCTTCGACTTCGCCCAGGTGGGCTATCTGACGTTCTGCGCTCGGGCCGGACTGGGCCAAGGCGACCTGACCCGCATCGAGGTCCTCGGAGAGAGAATCACAGACCACCAGCGCAAATACCGTCCGCACGACACCATCGAACAGCAACTCAAGTGGATGACCCGCGGGACATGATCGACCTACCGTGGCCCACCTAACCCACGAAACTCAGGTATGCGCGGTAAAGGGCGGTCGCGGCATCTCCTGATTGGCTCCAAGTGGCCGAGGGCGTACCGGAATTCACTCTCCCACGTTCTGTCGCTCTTGGCGCTCGCTTCGGGCTTGGTTAGCATGACGGCATGGGCGTGCTTGACGGCATCCGCGAGAAGATCTTGCGGCGACAGTACGAGTTCTCCAAGCATGCCGTGGACCAGAGCATCCTCCGCCAAATCAGCGTGGCGGAGCTTGAACAAGCGATGTCGAATCGATCGGAGGTAATCGAGGACTATCCCGACGACAAGTACGGTCCAAGTTGCCTGATCCTGGGGTTCACGACCACCGGACGACCGCTGCATCTTCAATGCAGCTACCCCAGTCGGCCGCTGATCAAGATAGTAACGTTGTATGAACCCGACCCGGCTCTGTGGCACAATCTCAGGGTCAGGAAGACGGATTGACGAGGTTGGCACGATGAACGAGACGATGGTCGACGCTAGGGTGACCTACACGTTGCAGCATGCTGGGAAGTTCTTCATCATCGAACACGTCCCGGCGCGAGTGTGCCGGGAGACCGGAGAACAGTATTTCTCTCCCGAGACGGTAGAGCACATTCAGGCAATTATCCAGGGCAAAAGAAGCCCCAACAAGGTTATTGAGACCCCCGTTTACGACTACGCATAGCCAGGCTTCCTCAATGGTGTCAGCCGTGCAGGCAGACGAGTGAGTCGACCCCGTCTGTGACTTTCGATATCGCGATCACGTGATTCTGGCGATGATGGTTTTGGAGTAGTCCGGGTCGCCGGCGAAGTCCGGGGGCAGGATGGGCGGGTCGAGGATGGTGCATTCACGGGCACCGGAGGCGGCGCCAAGGTCGCGTCCGAGGAGGTCAAGCGGAATACTCCGGGCGTTGGTGGCCAGCAGCAGGATGCCGCCGGGATCGAGCAGTCCAACCGCCCCGCGCAGGAGATCGGCCAACCGCTCGTCCAGAACGAACGTTCGCGCGGGCCGACGCAGTCGACCGAACGTCGGCGGATCGAGAATGACCATGTCGTAGCGACGACCCTGACGCCGGGCCCGGGCACAGAAGTCCAGCACGTCCGAACGGAAGAACCGCTGGCCCGCAGTCGGGATGCCGTTGATCTCGAAGTTGCGTTTGCTCCACTCCAGATAGCGCTTGGACAAATCGACGCTGGAAACGCTGACCGCTCCGCCGGCGGCCGCCGCCACCGAGAAGCCGCCCGTGTAGCTGAACGCATTGAGCACCCGCCGCCCCGCCGCCGCCGACCGCACCCAGCGCCGGTTTTCGCGATGCTCGAGGAACAACCCCACCGAGAAGCCGTCATAGGGATGGATCGCGTAGCCGAGCCCATACTCGCGCACGGTGATCTCCGGCTCGACCGGTTCGCCGAGCCACGGTCGCGGGTTGGTGTGCATGGCCGCCACGTCGGCCGGGACTGCGGACCGGTCCGACACGAACAGCTTGCGGTAGACCGCGCGGGCGCCGACCTCGTGGCGAAACCGGTCGATGGCCCGGCGAAGCTGCTCCTCCGGGAGCAGGCGATGGCCGGCGAACGTCTGCGCGATCAGCACGTCGCCGAACTGCTCGACGACCAGGCCGTCGAGACCGTCGGCGGGCCCGTGGAACAGCCGCCGGGCCGTGGTATCCGACGAGCGCAGGAGCGGCTCTCGTTTCTTTCGAGCGGCCGACAGCAGAGCGTCGAGGTCCATATCGTCGGCGTCAGTATACGCCGGGCGAGGGTCGGTGACAGTTCGGGGGCAGGCTCCATCCGAGGGTGGCCCGCGTCTTTGAGACGCGGGGGAGCCGAACCGGATTCGCCCAGGACGTCCGCCAGCACGAATCATCGGCTCCCCCAGGTCCAACAAGGACTTGGGCCACCCCGCCGGTCCATGCACCAGTAGGTGTCCGGCTTCCCCTGCTTTGAGCCGGCCTGCTACAATGTCGGCCATGTGGCGGCTCGCTCGCCCCATCCAACTGTTGGCCGACCTGATACTGCCGGACGGCTGCGGGGCATGTGATCGGTTCCTGGCCACGGGCGATGGTCCGTGGTGCCCCGACTGCGCGTTACAGCTTGGGCGGGCAACCGCAGCGCCCTACTGTCCTCGGTGCGGGCTGACCGGCACCGAGCCGGCGAGCCTCGCCGACGGCTGCCACCGCTGCCGCGAGCAGCCCATCCTGTTCGACGGCATGGCCCGGGTAGGCGAGTATGACGGCCGGCTCGCGGAAATCATCCGGGCTTACAAGTTCGCCCGTCGGCAGCGGCTCGATCGCCCGCTCGGGGTGCTCCTGGCGGCCGCCATCACGCGGCAACCCTGGGCGTCCGAGCTTGACGCCCTCGTGCCGGTGCCGACCTCCTGGCGGAGCTGGCGCCGATACTCGTTCAGCCCTCCGGCATCGCTGGCCCACCAGGTCAGCCGCGAATTGGGCTTACCCGCCCTCCCCCTCCTCCGCGAGCGCGGGAAGGCCCACAGACAAGTCGGCCTGACGTTGCCCGAGCGAGTCAAGAACGTCCGCGGCCGTTACCACCTGCGGCCGGGAGCCAAGCCGGCCGGCAGCATCCTGTGCATCGTGGACGACGTGTCGACCAGCGGCTCGACCCTCCAGGAGGTCGCCCGGACGCTCAAGACCGCCGGGGCCACCCGCGTCTATGCCGCCGTGCTCGGCAGGACCAACGGCAACCTGGACTCGCCCGACTTCTGACGCCCCCACTTTTGTCCCTGACACGTGTATGAACCGCGGTTCGAGACGCAATATGGGATGCCGGTCTGCGCCTGTGGAGCGCGCGGAGTTCGGGCGGAGCCGGGAGGTAACCTCAACGACCGCAGGCACTAACAAGCCCCCTACCCGGCACTCTGTATGAGGGAGCGTCGAACGACCACGTTAC
>JACQVT010000471.1 GCA_016209665.1 Planctomycetota bacterium
GCTCCTCCCTCATGCGTTCGTTGATCAGCACGTTGGCGTCCACGGCCATGCCGAGCGTCAGGATCATCCCCGCGATGCCCGGCAGCGTGAACGTGTTCCCCAGGAACGACATGATCCCGAGGGTGATCACCAGGTTGAGCATCACCGCCAGGTCGGCGATCAGTCCGCTGTACGTGTAGTACATCGCCATGAACGCCACGACGGCCACGAAGGCCACCGCCATCGACAGGGTGCCCTTGTACCGGTTGGTCGCCCCCAGCGACGGCCCCACGCCCTTCTCTTGCAGGGGCACTTCCTTCAGCCGGGCCGGCAGCACGCCCGCCTCCAGCGTGTTGACCAGGTCCTGCGCCTCCTGCACCGTGAACCGGCCCGTGATCTGGCCGTAGGTGCTGATCTGGCTCTGGATGGTCGGGGCTGAGACCGCCTTCTCGTCCAGGAAGATACCCAGCGGCCGCTTGAGGTTCTCACCCGTCAGCACGGCGAACCGCTCGCCGCCGCGGGCGTCCAGTTCGAAATCCACCGCCGGCGTTCCCGTGCGGTCGCGGCCGACGTGGGCCCGCCGCAGCCTCCACGAGTTCGTGCCGTCATTCAGCAGGCCCATGTCCGCGGTGGCGTGGGCCAGCACGTACTTGGTGCCCAGGTATTCGGCCACGATGAGCCGCGAGTCCGTCGTGATGTTGTTCTCGTCGGGCTTGGAGATCTCGAACCACTGGTAATTGTCGCCCTGTTGGCGGCGGGGACCGAATTTCGCCAACTGGTCGATGTACCTCTCCGCCGGCTCCTGGTACTCCGCCTTGCTGGACAGGATCCGTCCCGTGCCTGCGTCCCTCTCCGCCACGATCCGGAACTCCAGCTTGCCCGCTCCGCGGAGCAGCCGCATCAGGTCCGACGGATCGTCCAGGTAGCCCTTCTGCTTGGACCAGCCCTCGTACTTGTCCACCATGTTCGAGATCAGGTCCGCCAGGTCGGAATGGTCCTTCTTGAGCTGCTCGAGCTTCGTCCGCCGGATTTCGCTCTTGCGGTCCAGGTCCAACAGGTCGCTGAGCACGCTCGGGTTGAGGTTCGTCGCCAGCAGCTTGTCGATCAGCTCGTTGCGACGGATGAACAGCCGGTCCATCTCCTGGGCCTGGCTGGCCTCGACCGGCTGCGTGGTGGTGGCGGGCTGGGTCTCAGTGGGCTGCAACTGCTCGTAGCGGTCCACCGTCTCGACCAGCCTCGTCAACAACGCCCGCCGCGACTCGACTTTGCCGACGAGCTTGTCGGTCTCCGGCTCTCGCTGGCCCGCGGGCAGGGAGACGGCCGACAAAATCTGGCTCCGCGAGACCTGCGTGTCGGCGATGGCTTTGCGGGCCTTCTCGTACGCCTCGCGGGCTGCCCGCTGGGTGGCCGGCGGCTGGGGCATCTGGATCTCCAGCCGGTTGCGCCCGATCGGCCGCCAGACAAGGTTCCGGTTGCCGCCCGGGTCCACCCGCTGCTTTAAGATCTCCATCACTCGCTGGGCCAGCTCCGCCCGCGATTCTCCCGCTTCGTCGATCTCGAACAGCAGGCTGTACCCGCCGCCCAGGTCGATGCCCGGCTTCAGCCTGTCCTCCGGCGGCCAGATGAACGTGATGGACAAGGCCACCAAGAGCACGATCAAACCCAGTTTCAGCCATAGATCCTTCTCGCCCATGTGTGAATTCCTCGAAAGTCAATGCCGTCTTAAATGACCTTCCTATCTGAAATCAAACTCGTGACCGGCACGTTTTTCGTCGATCGTCAAGGTGTCGGCCCTGCCCGCTCGGGGCCGGCCGGTGAGTGGAGACGATTCCTCGCCTGAACGGATGAAGCTAGCACGCTGCGGGCGGCGCGTGCGGATACCGACACCACAACCAGGCCTCGGCATCGGCACGGTGGTCCAGGGCTGCCCGCGGAACGCCGAAGTGGATCGTCGGTCGCCAGGCCCGGTCGACGGCGCTGTTGCCCAGCACCCCGACCGCGCCAGCCGGGGGACCGTCGCCGTTCACCGGACGTGCGGGTGCGCTCTTCCACACATCCGAGTTCGGCGCCGCCTCGAGAATGACTTCCGACGGCGACGATGCTTTGCCGTCCTGGGAGGACGACGTGGGCACCGTCCGCCGGTGCGATGAATCCGGATCGCCCGCCGTCCCGGCACGCGCGCCGTCGCATGGCCCCGGGCTTGGAGCCCGTGCGGGCGCCGGTGCCGTGCGGGCGCTGACCGGCAACGTGGTCGCCACCAGCGTCAGCGAGACGAAGGTAATCGTCCTGATCCAGGCCATCCGATCGCTCTGCTCGGAGTCGCCACACACCCGAATGATCGCGTCACTCCCGGGTGGCAGCGTCGAACACATTACTATACTCGCATCACTGCTCGCTCAGCAACTCGCGCGGAACAATCGATGAACCATCGGGTCCAGCAACAGAACGCGGTGATCGGCCGGCTGTCCTTGGGGGGCGAGCATCCTGCCCGCCGTCGTCTCCGCCCCAGGCGACGGCAGAGGCGGGCAAGATGCCTGCCCCCCCCACGAGCGTTCGCCGTCTGTCCTTAACAATGATTACCCCTATCGGACGGCTCGCGACGCGAACTCCCATAGTTCCGCGGCAGGAAATCGCAGACCGATGGTCGGCCCGTTTGTAAACCCTGTATCCGCCGCCGGTTATGCTGTAGGGCCGGCCCTTGACAACGGTGGCGGTTCGCGTATCATAACCTTGTCGGTGACCATACGTTTGGGGCAACACCCGTTCCCATTCCGAACACGGCAGTTAAGCCCAAACGGCCAATGGTAGTCCCACAGGGCGAGAGTAGGTGATCGCCGACATTTTTGCACTCATCAACGCCGGTCCCACGGGGCCGGCGTTTTCATTGGCGGCGACTCACCACGGCAGCGGCGTCGAGGTGCCCAGACCCGGCCCGAGCACGACCGCCGACAGGAACAGCCGCACGGGCCCCTCGAAGTAGCCGCGGAACGTCGGATCGCCCGCGAACATCACGATCTGGCCGTACCCCACCGACTCGACCGTCGCGTAGGCCGACTCCGCCAGCCGCTCGCGGGCCTCGGGCCAGCACAGGCCGCTCAGCCGCAGGTGGTCGCGGTCCATCAGTCGCACCGGCGTCCGGACGGGATGCGTCGCCAGGTAG
The DNA here is from genome assembly GCA_016209665.1 of Planctomycetota bacterium. Taxonomy (GTDB): domain Bacteria; phylum Planctomycetota; class Phycisphaerae; order UBA1845; family PWPN01; genus JACQVT01. Next base: position 3,140 of record JACQVT010000471.1, read on the forward strand.
CAGGCCGATCCGCCGAACAGCACGGGCAGACGATCCTCGAGTCCGAAGCACAGCCAGTGCTCCGGGTCCAGCGTGGCGGCCAGGATGGCGCCGCTGGGGCTGAAGATGCGCTGCCATTCGTCCGCGCGCTTCAGGGCCTCCACGTCGGGCTTGGTCTCGGCCGGGCGCGTCGCGGTGTCGGCCGGTATCGCGGCCTGGGTGCTGGGGGCTGACGCCGGCCGCGTGCCCCAGACCGCATCCGGGTCGATCGCGATCCGCCGGGCCGCTGCTTCGCGAGCCACCGTCTCGCTGTAGACCGGCAGTTGGTCCAGCACATCCGGCCGCAGCCGTACCGCCGATAGGCCGCGGTCCTTGCCCGCGACGAACTCCGCCGCACCGCCGATCGCGATCAGCGTGCCGCCCGCCTGCACCCAGGTCTTGATGCGTTTGACACCTTCCTCGCCCAGCACGCCGGCGAACGACGCGGCCCCGCCGATGTCCGGCAGCACGAGAACGTTGTACTTGCGAAGGTCGATCGACGGGAGCGACTGCACGTTGATGGGCGAGACCCGCAACCCGATCCGCGCGTCCAGCCAGTACCACGCCGCCCCGAACGACGTCGGCTGCACCGGCCACTGCGACGCGATGGCGGTCCGAGGCGGCTGGAGGAGTTTGAACCGCTCGCCGCCGGGGTCCGGCCCCGTCTCGCTGAGCGTGCTCGCCGCCGGAACGATGTCCACGGTCAGCCCTTGGGCGGCCTCACGCAGAATGTCCTCCAGGTCCTCCGGGTTCTCATGGCGGCGGAGCAGCACCGCGCCGGGTTTGTACTTGCGGCTCCCCAGCGTGAAACCCTCCACCGCCACCCGCGGCTTGCAATTACAGTCGAACAGGCGGACCAGGAACGCATACACGCTGGAGTCGGTAGAGTCGATGATGTAGTGGTACGGCCGTTCGCTTTCGACGACGCGGGACTCGGCTCGCTCCAGCGGCCAGGCCGGTTTCGATGCCACCTCGCCCACCTGGCCCGCCCACCGCGCATCGAGCCCGTAGGCCATCGGCAGGTTCCACGCCGTCACGTCGTAGAGCTGCGAACCCTCACGGCGTTCCAGCTTCTTGCGCTCGTCGACGAGGGCCTCCATGCTCATGCGCGGATCGAACGCCAGGATCGCGTGCAGCAGTCGGCGGTGCGGCTGACTCGAGCGAATGATCAGCGTGCCGGCCGGGAACGTCCTGGCTGCCTGCCGCTCGCCCCAGAAGTCGACCGCGTCCTTCGCCTCGAACGGCGCCTCGGCCAGCCTCGTCTCGATGCCTTGGCGCTGCATCAGGTCGACGAAGCAATGGTAGCGGTCGCGGTCGGCCATCGGCGGCACCAGGAACGTCTCGGAATACGGTCCCGCGCCGGAGACCGCCCATTGCCGATCGGCCGCGAAGTCGCGGAGAAGTTCCCTGCGGTTCGCCCGCAGCGTGGCCAGGTTGGTCATGCTGCTGACCACGTGATGCTGCACCGACTCGCGGTACGTCAGGGCCCGGCCCGCCTCCTGCATGACCGACGTCCCGTCGACGCCCGCCTGCTCGTACAGGATCGACGGCGCCCCCAGCAAACTCGCCCAGGCGTTCGTGTAGCCGACGTACCACTCCTCGTTCCACTCGCGGGTGTAGTAGCTCCACCCGCGTTGGTCGAACGCCCGGGCCTGATCGACCGAGAAGCGACGCCGCCAGTCGCGGACCTTCTCGGAGACGAACGTATTGATCGGCTCGCGCGGCGGGCTGAACAGGTACGTGCTGAGCCCGCCCATCTCGTGCGAGTCGACGACCAGGTGCGGGTTCCATTCGAGCATCGCCGCCGTCCGCCCGCGGGTCTCGGGATGGACCTGCATCAGCCAGTCGCGGTTCAGATCGAACAGGTAGTGGTTGCCCCGGCCCGCCGCCCAGAGTCCCCGGTGCTGCATCGACTGGTAGTCGGGGTTGGGCACCTTGCCGCCCAGGTGCTCGAGCTGCGACAGGTAGCGCTCCCGGCCGTCGGGGTTCATCAGCGGGTCCACGATCACGACCAGCTCGTCCCGCAGTTGATGCGTCGCCGCGTCCGTGCCCGCGGCCA